>NZ_QTLK01000039.1:0-34279 GCF_003602705.1 Bacteroides sp. AM16-13 | reverse complement strand
CATGAAGCATCGAACTACCGTTATTCAGGCGATAGTTCGTTCATGGCACACTAGACTTTCACGCCGCCAATCAAGCCCACCACCGCACCGATGGCGTAAATTAATTTTGTCGCCGGGTCGAAATAGGATGTTACCATGTTGGTAGCTTCTGTAATACCCGCCATGCCGTTACCTTGTGCAAAAGCAGAGGATGCAGCCAATAGAGCGACTGCCGAAAAGAGAACTTTCTTTTTCATTATAAATACATTGATTTTTAAATTGCCGGGCGGTTGGATAGTCCGCCCGGCGGAGTGATTAATAATTGAATTTTTGTGGTTGTGGGGAGTGTTCCCCAGTGTTCAGAAAGGTTTGTCTTAACCGTAATCTCTTTGTTTCATCATCTTATTATTTAAAGTTTACCATTAAAGAAAATCGTTCATGTCAAAGTCTGCCATTTCATTACTTCCGGCAACCGGGACGGTGGCGGGCACGGGTATCTCATGCTTTTGTAAAAGTTCCGCTACCCGTGACCTGCCCCCGTTTATCTGCTCCACCAGCGAATGAAACAGGTTTGTTTCCGTCCGGCAGATGGTTTGAACCGCTTGCCGTTCTTCTGTGTCGGATGCTTGTTTTATCTGAATGACCTGAACCATTTGCGCCAGTTCCCCCAGTGTGATACCTTGCGCCATTTCCGGTTCACCCTCACCCATGTAACAGGCGATTTCTTCCGCTTCGATTTCATCCGCCGAAACGTCCGTTTCTTCCGTATTTTCCGTTTCAAATTCCATTTCAAATTCGGTTTCAATCGCTTGCGCAGCAGGTGTTTCAGTTACCGTTTCATCGCTTTGCGGGACAAATATAGAAGCATTATCAACCCCTTTTGAAAGGTGTCCTAAGATGTCCCCGTTTGTCCTCATTTGTCCCATCCGGTAACGGCTTGCACCTACAAGACAATCACCGTTTCCGGCTTTCACGGTCGGTTTGCTTTCCGGTTGTTCCGGTTCTCTTTTCCCACCCGTGAACCATGTTCCCAAGCTATCCCTGTATCGCCATAAGAGAACGGCGTAATACAGGAGCGTTCCGATAATAAACCACTTCAACATATCAGAACGGCTTTTCAAATTTGCTTTCGTACAGTTCGTTTATCTCGTCCTGAAACTGGTCGAAATGCCGGAGCAGGATATTTTCTACATAGCTGCTCACGGTTGCCTTGCGTCCGCCGATAACGGTTACTATCTTCATTAGCTTTTCGTGTGTGGTACGGCTGACATATAACGGTTGGCGGTCGGTCAAGTCCACCCGCATGAAATAGGTTTCCCGGTAGTCGCCCGGAGTGTTCTTTTTCCGGCGGGCAGGTTCTTTCACCGCCTTTTCTTCCTTTGGTTCTGCCTTGATTTCCGGTTTATCTGCCGTTTCCACAGTACCCGTTTTATCGTCCGGTTTATCCGGTGTTTCCACCGCCACCGATGGCATTTCCTGTTTTTTCACGGGCAAGCCCTGTGAAATAATCTCTTTCATAAAATCCTCGTCAATTTGCGGTTTCCCGCCGCTTTGCTTTGCCATATCGTTACAGTTTTATAAGGTATGCGATTTCGGTTATCAGTTCTTCCATGTTGCTGCCTTTTACCAGCCGTTTGTCCGCCGGGAACAGCGTAGAACGGAACACGGTTTTACGTTGTGCGTCCAGTTCCTTTTTAAACCTTTTGGTGTCCGGGATAAATACTTTCATAAGGGGTAATTCCAGTTCCCCGATGGTCTGTTCATACAGGGTGTACAGGTCTGTTTTTTCCCGCCCATCTACCATGTTCCAAAACAGGTGCAGCCCTTTCAGTCGGCACGCTTCATTCTTTACCAGCAGTTTGTCGATAGCCACCGCAAAGGAAAGGCTGCTTTCCAATACCACCCGGTCGGCGGCTATGGGAGTGAAAATGTAGTCCACCCCTGAAAGCGAATTGATAACACCCTCACTGTTCACCGTTCCGGGCAGGTCGAAAAAGACCACATCATAATCCGACCCGGCAGACGCAAGAAATTCATCCGCCGTTTTTATCGCTTCGTCCGGTGAACTGCAAAGCACCGGGTACGCTTTCTTTCCCAGCGTCTTGAACTGGTGAAAGGCAAGCTGTTTGTAATACTCATCGCCGTTCACCTGTTCGGCATCCCGTTTGCGCATAGCGGCAATAGAATGTTGCGGGTAATCGCAATCCATGACCGCCACGTTATACCCTTTCAGGTAGTACAGGTAACTTGCCACCAAGACAGTGAATGTTGTTTTGCCGACCCCGCCCTTTTGGGTAGAGAAAGCCACATACAAAGTTTCTTTCTTCATTGTAATACTGAATTATTGTGATACATCTTTATTGTTATCCATCCATGCAGTAAGCCGGATAGTTTTCTTTCATTCCATACTGATAGCACGAAAGCCGGAATGACTTCTTTTTCTCTTTCCTTGTTTCTTGCTATCTTTCTACAAAGGCAGGTTGTTTTCTTCCTTGCTTCTTTTCTTTTCATCATTCTGCAAAAACGGATTGCTTTCTTTGCAGACCGTTTGCTTTCCCGATTGAATGACAGTTTTCTTTCAATCATTCCATCCGGTTTGCTTTCCTGCTTTCTTGAAAGATTGCAATCTTGAAATCTTGTTTTCAAGTTTTCAAAACCGCTTTCTTTCCGTCCGCTTTCCGTTACATATTTCCATCTATCCATATTGCTATCTTTCTTGAAATCCGGGACAAATAAACGTAGAAAAACAACCCCTTTCGAGATGTGTCCTCAAATGTCCCCGTTTGTCCTCATTTGTCCTATAACCCGCTATTTCACAGCATTTTTAATACCTGTTACTTTGCAACCGAAAGGTATCGGTCAGGCTAACTAAGCCCCCGCCGCCGGGAGCGTTCCAATATCCGCTAACTCCAATCCGTCCGTAGGCGGATTTTTATTTGCACTGGCAAATAGCAAGGTGTGTTCTAAGCAGCTTGAAATTCTTTCAGCAGCTTTGAACGCCTTGCCCGGACGAAGCTGGGATAGGGTCACTCCGAAGTCGTAACCCTTTAAAGAAATGAAACATGAAACAGAAAAATGAAAATGCACCCCGTCCGGGTGGCGCAGGACGAAAGCCCAAAGCAGACCCGGCAGTGTTCCGGTACTCTATCAGCTTCAATGCGATAGACCACGCCCGCTTTTTGGCATTGTTCGACCAGTCGGGTATGCGCACCAAAGCGCATTTTATCACCGCCCGCATCTTTGGCGAACCGTTCAAAGTGATTAAAATCGACAAGGCGGCGGTAGAATATTATACCCGGCTGACCGCTTTATATTCCCAATACAGGGGTATAGCCGTGAATTATAATCAGGTGGTAAAGGCTCTCAATACCAATTTTTCAGAGAAGAAAGCTCTCGCTTTTCTCTATAAACTGGAAAAGGCAACGATAGAACTTGCCGACCTGAACCGCCAAATTATTGAACTGACCCGTGAATTTGAAACAAGATGGTTGCAAAGATAAGCGTAGGCAGTTCCCTGTTCGGTGCGCTTTCCTACAACCAAAACAAGGTGGATGAAGAGCAGGGAAAAGTACTTTTAAGCAACCGTATGTTTGAGAACGAGGACGGAAATTTCAGCATCCGGTGTTGTATGGAATGTTTCGATATGCACCTGCCCGCAGACCTGAAAACGGAAAAGCCGATTATCCATATCTCCCTGAACCCGCACCCGGACGATGTGCTTTCAGACAGCCAGCTTGCGGACATCGCCAAAGAGTATATGGATAAGTTAGGGTACGGCAATCAGCCGTTTATGGTGTATAAGCACGAAGATATTGCAAGACACCATATACATATCGTTTCCATCCGGGTAGATGAAACAGGCAAAAAGATAAACGACAAGTTCGAGCATATCCGCAGCAAACAAATCACCCGTGAACTGGAACAGAAATACGGGCTGCATCCGGCGGAGAAGAAACAGGCAACCGAACGCCCCGAACTTAAAAAGGTGGACTACCGGGCAGGGGACGTAAAGCACCAGTTATCCAATACAGTGAAAGCCCTTGCCAGTAGCTACCGTTTCCAAAGTTTCACGGAATACAAAGCGTTGCTATCTATATATAATGTACAGGCGGAAGAAGTGAAAGGGGAAGTGAACGGCAAGCCCTATAACGGCATTGTCTATTCGGCGACCAATGACAAGGGAGAAAAGCAGGGAAACCCGTTCAAATCTTCCTCTTTGGGTAAGTCGGTAGGTTACGAAGCCATCCAAAGACACATCAAGAAATCGGCAAAAGACATTCAGGACAAGAACCTGAAAGAGCGTACCCGCCGGACAGTCGGCGCAGTGATGCAATCCGCCCGTAGCCGGGAACAGCTTATTACGGAATTGAAAGCGAAAGGCATAGATGTTCTTTTCCGGCAGAACGATACAGGCAGGATATACGGTGTAACATTCATCGACCACGAAAACCGTACCGTCCTGAACGGTTCACGGTTGGGAAAGGACTTTTCCGCCAATGTGTTCAACGACCTGTTTTCCGGCTCCCGTACTTTGTCGGGAAACAGCAAACAGGAAACGCAGGAACAAAAACCGGAATATAACCCGACCGGACACCTTGAAAATACAGGAAAAGCCATTGCGGGACTGTTCAGCCTGTTATCCGGTGGGGACGATACGCCACCCGACAACAGCCAAGTTCCACCACCCAAGAAGAAAAAGAAGAAGAAACAAAGACGTATTTAATAACTATAAAAATTTCAATTATGCAGAATGAAGATGATTTAAGAGGACTTGCAAAGGTCATGGACTTTATGCGGGCAATCAGTATTTTATTTGTAGTGATAAACATTTACTGGTTTTGTTACCAGTCGTTCAGGGAGTGGGGTATCAATATCGGGGTAGTCGATAAAATCCTGTTGAACTTCCAGCGTACCGCCGGGCTGTTCTCCAATATCCTATATACCAAACTTTTTTCAGTGGTATTCCTTGCGCTTTCCTGTTTGGGAACAAAGGGAGTGAAAGAGGAAAAAATCACATGGAACAGGATTTATGTATTCCTGACAATCGGTTTTATCCTGTTTTTCCTGAACTGGTGGTTATTGGTTTTACCGTTGCCACTGGCGGCAAACACGGCATTGTATATCTTTACCATGACAGCCGGGTATCTTTCGTTATTGGCAGCCGGAGTATGGATTTCCCGCCTGTTGAAAAATAACCTGATGGACGATGTGTTTAATTTGGAAAATGAAAGTTTCGCACAGGAAACACGATTGATAGAAAACGAATATTCTATCAACCTGCCGACCCGTTTCTACTATAAGAAGAAGTGGAACGATGGCTGGATAAACATTGTAAACCCGTTCAGGGCAAGTATGGTATTGGGTACGCCCGGTTCGGGAAAGTCGTATGCGATAGTCAATAATTACATAAAACAGCAAATCGAAAAAGGCTTTGCTGTTTATATTTATGACTACAAATTTCCTGACCTTTCAGAGATAGCATATAATCATCTAATCAACCATTTAGACGGGTATAAGATAAAACCTAAATTCTATATGATTAATTTTGACGACCCACGTAAGAGCCACCGATGTAACCCGATAAATCCGGCATTTATGACGGACATATCGGACGCATACGAAGCCAGTTATACCATCATGTTAAATTTGAACCGCAGTTGGATAACCAAGCAAGGGGACTTCTTCGTAGAAAGCCCGATTATCTTACTGGCTTCTATTGTGTGGTTTTTGAAAATCTATCAGGGTGGTAAGTATTGTACATTCCCGCACGCCATTGAATTTCTGAACAAGAAATATGCCGACACGTTTACAATTTTAACCAGTTATCCCGAACTGGAAAACTACCTTTCACCGTTCATGGACGCATGGGAATCCAATGCGCAAGACCAGCTTCAAGGGCAGCTTGCAAGTGCTAAAATCCCACTTTCAAGAATGATTTCACCTGCCCTGTATTGGGTAATGACAGGGGATGATTTTTCACTGGATATAAACAATCCGGAAGAACCTAAAATTTTGGCGGTAGGCAATAATCCCGACCGCCAAAATATCTATTCCTGTGCTTTGGGTCTATATAATTCCCGTATCGTGAAGCTGATAAACAAGAAGCACCAACTGAAAAGTTCCGTGATAATAGACGAGTTACCGACCATCTATTTTCGGGGACTGGATAACCTGATAGCAACAGCACGAAGCAACAAGGTAGCGGTCTGTTTGGGCTTTCAGGATTTCAGCCAGTTACGCCGGGATTATGGGGATAAGGAAAGCAAAGTTATCGAAAATACGGTAGGTAATATTTTTAGCGGTCAGGTGGTTTCTGAAACAGCAAAAACGCTTTCAGACCGTTTCGGAAAGGTCTTGCAGAAACGCCAAAGCATGACTATCAACCGGAATGATAAATCAACCTCTATCAGTACGCAAATGGATAGTTTGATACCGCCCAGTAAAATATCCAACTTAACACAGGGTATGTTTGTGGGTGCGGTCAGTGACAATTTCGATGAACGGATAGAGCAGAAAATATTCCATGCGGAAATTGTGGTGGATAACGAGCAAGTGAAACGGGAAACTGCCAACTACAAGAAGCTGCCCCAAATTATAGATTTCAGGGACGAGAACGGAAACGACCGGATGCAGGAAGAAATACAGGCAAACTACAACCGGGTCAAGCAGGAAGTCCAGCAGATTGTCACGGATGAAATAGAAAGAATTAAAAATGACCCTAATTTACAACATTTGATTAAAGATGTCGAAGAATAAGTGTTCGGTGGGGACTACCATCCCCACCAAATATAATATCATTATATAAGGGACTTTCTGTTTAATCTTCTCGACGAAAGTTTTACCCAAATATTATGAGCCAACTTTACATCATTAGATGATAATCCATAATTCAATTCTAAAATTTGTCTATTTGTTACATCTAATATACTCGAAATATTAACTTTACTTCTTAACATTTCATTGATTGTTAGAAACATATCTGAATTATTTTTTTGAAATGGCAAAAATATACTCTCTGCTTCATTTGGCATTAGTTCCAAAACTCCACCACCATGACTACGACCAAATATTTCAGTAGAAGCCAAAGAT
Organism: Bacteroides sp. AM16-13; assembly: GCF_003602705.1. Classification (NCBI taxonomy): domain Bacteria; kingdom Pseudomonadati; phylum Bacteroidota; class Bacteroidia; order Bacteroidales; family Bacteroidaceae; genus Bacteroides; species Bacteroides sp. AM16-13. Next base: position 27,211 of record NZ_QTLK01000039.1, on the reverse strand, counting down.
AACGAATTGTAATAGCTTGAAATAAATGCTTTTATATCCAAATCTGGTTTTATAGTTACTCGATGCATAGTATCTGTTGTATAAGCCTGATTTTCATTTAAAATAAGCCTTGGATACAGATTATTTCTTCTCATAAAGAAAGCGTCAGAAACTCTCAATGATGGAACAATTTGCCATTCATCTCTTATTCTACATTTATAGCCTTGATTGATACCCTCTTTTACTCCCCATTTTAGGTACTCTTTTGCACCATCATTCAACTCTTTATAAGATGGAAACACCAATAAAAACGCTTTCGCATCAAGTTTTATATTGTTTTCCCAATCGTCTTTAGTAAAAACAGCACCTGCAACTTGAATACTTCTCCCAACTAATGGTTTAGCATATTCTTCAAGATTGTATTTTTCTACAACAGATAAGGGAACAGTAAAAAAATCATTTGAACCTGTAGTTATGCCAACTTCAATATTAGCATACTTATTCATTTTAGGAATAACATTACTCTCCTGCAAATCTTCAAGAAAATCAATTTCTTTCTGTTCCAAAAAATAGAAAGTCCACTTACTAGACTTATGATTTATTTTTTTTTGAGGGCTACGCAATTTTTCTATTTCAATACAATCTAATCCTTCTGCATCTAAAACTTCTAAATGTTCTATTGAATGCGAATTTGATTTATTCTTTTCACATAAAAGCAAAATGACTTCTTGTTGAATATTTGGAAATACTAATTTCTGAAAAGATATGATATTTATTTTATTATAAAATGCTGATAAGAAATTCCGTAATTGTTTTGCAAAAGAAACTTGCAATATTTCAGCAGGTAATACAAAAGCTATTTTACCTGTTTCTTTTAGTAACAAAGAAGAGCCTACAACAAAAGATACCCACGCATTTGTTAGTTTAGAATATGATAGACCTGCTTTCTCAAAAATAGAAGCAGCATAAGCTTGTTGATCTTTGTTAAAATATTGATATCTAATATACGGAGGATTTCCTATAACTAAATCGAATTTCTTTTCAGTGCTTATACAGTATTCGTGAAAGTCAGTATTTAAAATTTCAGATTTTGCTAGATTAGTATTTCGAGCTTTTTGTGCTTCGTTTTCATCTAATTCAATGCCAAGAAAAGAATTATATTCATATTTACCCTCTTGTATTTCTCGTAGGAAGACACCATCTCCACAGCTTGGTTCTAAAATATCAATGTCCTTTCGCCCATTGAACGCCCATTTTAGAATAAATGAGGCTATTTTGCTAGGGGTATAGAAACCACCCCTTAATTTTTCATTGCTTACATTATCTGCTAATTGCATCTTATCATTTTTAATATTGTGACACAAAGTTACAATAGTAAATGGGAGCTAAAAAATATTTATTCGATTATTAACGTAAACTCGGTAGTATTTTCAGGATTAACGTATAATTTTGCAATACGACCTAACAATTCCTCTTTGGCTATATGATCTTTTGCAGCTCCCCAACTTATCCATGTCATTGAGTTATTTTGCAAATAAGCCTTTGATTTAGTGTCCGTATTATGGGTCAATGCTAAATTGAAGGTCTTAGGTTCATGCCCTATGGTATATATACAAAATTGGGCTTTTGCTCTTTCTAAATGCGGTTGTTTACCATCTTTCTGCCATTTCAAGTCACCAAATACCACATCACGAAAATAGTGTTTTTGATCTATATCAGGAGTATTGCCTTTACTGAAAAACATTGAGCCTGTAGAATGGGTATTTGCGCCAATAGGAATATTCAAATCACGTCTTGATAATTCTTTACTTGTCCAAACTAGTGATAACTCACCTAAGTCTATCGTATTATCAATTTCAATACAAGTTTCTTCTATCACATCTGTTATAACCTTTTCTCTACGAGCTTTTATGCGTTTAAATTCTCTTGGCAGTTTTATAGTTTCTCTGCTAGGCACTTCAAGTGTATCATCAGTTTCAACTTCTTTTTCTTCTGTCTTCCTATATTTATCTTTCCAATTCACCTTTTCTGGTACTATTCCTTTATCAACAAATGCTTGTATAACTTCAGAGGTTAGTTTAAATAAATTTGAGTCGGAAAAATCAAATAATGTACTATAGTGACTTTTAAGTTCATTCAACAAAGCTTGTCCTTGCATGTCAGTATTGTCAAACTCAATCAGAATTGAGCTTTCGATATTAGAAAAAAGCCCATTCGTTGTAAGATTTGATGAACCGACTATAAGCATAGTTTTAGTTTCACTTTCAAATAAATATATTTTTGGATGAAATATAGGACTTTCTTTTTGATAAAAAATATAGCTATTCACACCTAATTTGAGAATTTCCTCTAAAGCATCCTTAGATGTCCCTTCTTGATCAATACCTACAATTAAGTTGATATGCTTAAATTCATTGTTTAACAAATACTCAGAGAGGAGTTCAACAGCAGCAGCACTAGCAAAAGCAGAGATTCCTGTAAAAGTATTAAACTGTCTTGATTTCAGGGAATCAATTAAATACTCTCCGACTGAACGATGTGTCGCTTTATTATACCCTTGTCCTAAAAATAGTATTTTCATAATTTCTGTATTTTAGTAATTAATATCATCATATACTTTAAATTCATCAGATGTTTATATTTTTAAACACATCTTCTAAATTAACCTCTAATGCATAGCATAATTTTATAATTGTCTTAATTGTCATATTAGTATTTCCTGATTCTAATCGACTGACATATTGATAATCCCAATTACACTTTGCAGCCAAATTATCTTGAGTCATTTGCTTAGCAGTTCTCAATTCTTTTATGCGTGTACCTATTTTTACTAAAATATCTTTGTCATTCATTGATTCAGCACTTTTTGTTAGTAAAGATTGCCCTTTATTTTCGTTTTTATCTAAACTTATAAGTTTAGATAAAAATTGAATTACTCATAAATTACTGATTATAAAAGTTTTAATCAAAAAAAACGAAGACAAATGAAGCCAAACGAGGACAAATGAAGCCACCTATTCCCAAATCCTTAAATATACTCTATTTCATCCTTACTTTTACTTCCGAAATTTTTATTTACTCACTAAAATTCAAAAAGTTATGGATGTAAACACAGCCAACCAATCCACCACTGACGAACAGATGATGGATATTCTTCTTGTACTGGATAAGGAGAAAAAGACAATCAGCGCAGTAAAAGGCGTGGATGAAAACGGGGAACTCCAAACCGTACCGCCGGAGAACAACAGCGAACTTCTGAAATTCGACCGTCACGGTGATTTCTTTTCCAACTTCTTTTCCAACATGATGAACCAGTTGAAGAACCCGACCCGCTTTAACTTCTTCAAAATCCCTAAGATTGAACTTCCCAAAATCGAGCCGATAATCAGGGATAATTTCAATCATCCGACACCCGAAAACGAAGCGGGCATAGAGCGTTACCGGGTGACACCTGAAACCGTGAAGCAGGAAGCCAAGAAAGAGCAACAGGAAACCCAAACCCAACAGCAGCCAGCCAAAGAAGCGGGAACAACGGCGCAAGCACCGCAGCAACCCGACAAAAGCAAGTATGTGATTGACCCGGATAAGGTGGACTGGGAAGCCTTGAAGAACTTCGGTCTATCCAAAGAACAGCTTGAAAAGGCAAAGGCTTTAGAACCCATGTTAAGGGGGTACAAGTCGCCCGGAGCGTTCACCATTGCGGGTAACTACAATTCAGCCATTATGAAACTGGACGCACGTTTATCTTTCCGGCACGACAAAGACGGAAATGTAGTTTTGGCGATACACGGCATCCGACAAAAGCCGGAACTCGAACGCCCGTTCTTCGGACATGAATTTTCCAAAGAAGATAAAGCCAATCTTCTTGAAACGGGAAACATGGGACGCATAGTAAACCTGAAAAACTATATCACGGGAGAAATGATACCCTCTTTCGTCAGCGTGGATAAGGTAACAAACGAACTGGTTTCCATGCGTGCAAGCAGCGTCCAAATACCGGATGAAATAAAGGGTGTCAAACTGAACAAGGAACAACAGCAAGCCTTAAGGGAAGGAAAAGGGGTATTCCTTGAAAATATGATTTCCAACCGTAAAAATCCCTTTTCCGCAACCGTTCAGGTCAATGCGGACAAGAAAAGTCTGGAATTTATCTATCCCAATACCAAACAGTCACAGGAGCAAGGGCAGAAACAGACGCAGCAGAACAGCCTTGTCACCAGTGACGGTGTAACCATTCCCAAGAGTATTTCAGGTATAGAGCTATCCCGCCAGCAACAGCAGGATTTAGTCAATGACAAAACCATCTTTGTTGCCGGGCTGAAAGACAAGCGGGGGGTCGAATACGATGCTTATATTCAGGTGAACCATGATAAGAAGAAGTTAGGCTTTTACAGTGACAATCCCAGCTTTGACCGTTCCGCCGTGAAAGAAATTACCCCCGCCAGCAAGAACCGCACACAGGTAGCGGTCAATTCGGAGGGCAAGACCAACGAAGCCACCAAGAAAGTGAAAGAACCCTTGAAAAAGGGTCAGGACAAGCCCACTGAAAAACAAAAGACCAAGCAGGATAAAAAGGAGAAGCAGGAGCAGACGGACAAACCCAAACAGAGCAGGGGACGCAAAAGATGATAGCGGTATTAATCCTTATCCCGGTTGTCGGTTTCGCCCTGTTTACCCTTGTCTGTTACAAAACAGACTGGGAAGCCATAGACGAGCAGAACCGACAATTTTATGTAGATGGCTATCACATCTATTATGACCGGAAAATCCTAAGACAAAAAGAAGTGGAACAATTAAAATCAAAATTAGAATGATTGCAGTAATCGGAGAAAAACCAAGTGTGGCAAGGGACATTGCCCGTATTTTAGGAGCGAGTGAAAAACAGGATGGCTACCTTTCAGGTAACGGGTATCTCGTTACCTGGGCGTTCGGCCATCTTGTAGGTTTGGCAATGCCGGAAGCATACGGCATACAGAGTTTCCGCCGGGAAAGTCTGCCTATTATCCCGGATAGTTTTCAACTTACACCCCGACAAGTGAAAGCGGAAAAAGGGTACAAGGCAGACCCCGGCGCATTGAAACAACTAAAGGTAATCAAAGAAGTATTCGACCAGTCGGATAAAATAATTGTCGCCACCGATGCAGGGCGCGAGGGAGAGCTTATCTTTCGCTACATCTACCAGTATATCGGATGCAACAAGCCCTTTGTCCGTTTATGGATAAGCAGCCTTACCGACAAGTCAATCCGTGAGGGACTGCAAAACCTGAAAACCGGTAGCCTTTATGATAACCTTTTCCTTTCGGCACAGGCACGCAGCGAAGCGGATTATTTGATAGGAATAAACGGTACACAGGCTTTAAGTGTGGCAGCCGGACAAGGCATTTTTTCTTTGGGACGGGTACAGTCGCCCACGTTGGCAATGATATGTACCCGCTTTTTAGAGAACAAGAACTTTGTCCCACAAAAGTATTGGCAACTGAAATTACAGGCAGCAAAGGACAATGTTTCCTTTGCTGCATTGTCCGCAGACAAATACGATGTACAGCAGCCCGCCATCGACACGCTGCAAAGGATAAAGGAAGCGGAAACGGTACAGGTGAAAACCATAGAACGTAAAGAAGTGAACCAAGAACCGCCGTTGCTCTATGATTTAACCACGCTCCAAAAAGAAGCGAATACGAAACTGAACTTTTCCGCAGACAAAACCCTATCCATCGCACAAAAGTTATACGAGGGTAAACTAATCAGCTACCCCCGAACCGGAAGCCGTTATATCTCACAGGACGTGTTCGAGGAAATCCCGGAACGTCTTGTCAATTTGGAACAGTACACCCGTTTTGGCGGATATGCCGCCGGGATGAAAGGCAAAGCCTTAAATTCCCGTTCCGTGAACGATGGCAAGGTAACAGACCACCACGCCCTGATAGTGACTGAAAACCTGCCCGGTAAACTGGAAACGGACGAACAGGCAATCTATGAACTGATAGCCGGACGTATGCTGGAAGCATTTTCTGAAAAATGCGTCAAAGATGTTACCAGTGTAACGCTGGAATGTGAAGGGTCACTTTTCACGGTCAAAGGTTCTGTAATCAAGTCCGCCGGATGGCGTGCCGTATTCGGCGAGAAAGAGGACGGAGAAGATAACACCGCTTTGCCCGCCATGCAGGATGGAGATAGTTTACCGCTTTCCGGCATTGAACTACTGGAGAAACAGACCAAGCCCAAACCGTTACACACGGAAAGCAGTTTGCTTTCTTCAATGGAAACGGCGGGTAAGGAACTGGAAAACGCCGACCTGAAAGCCAGCATGAAAGATACGGGTATAGGTACACCCGCAACACGGGCAGCCATTATCGAAACGCTGTTTTCCCGCCAGTATATCGTTCGGGAGAAAAAGAACCTTGTCCCGACCGAGAAAGGGCTTGCCGTTTACAATATCATCCGGGACAAGAAGATAGCAGACGTTGAAATGACGGGAATGTGGGAGAATACGCTTGCCAAAATAGAAAGCGGAGAAATGAACCCCGACACGTTCCGCAAAGGCATCGAAGTGTATGCACGGCAAATCACGGCTGAACTGTTGGACGTTCAGCTTTCTTTCGCTTCGGGTAGTGGTTGCATTTGCCCCAAATGCAAGACCGGGCGCATCCTTTTCTATCCGAAAGTCGCCAAATGTTCCAATGTGGATTGTTCCGTTACCATCTTCCGCAACAAGAGCGACAAGCAGCTAACGGACAAACAGATTACCGAACTGGTGACTACCGGGAAAACCGGGCTAATCAAAGGCTTTAAAAGCAAGAACGGCAAAGTCTTTGACGCTTCACTTGCCTTTGACGGGCAGTTTAATGTTACTTTCGTGTTCCCCGAAAAGAAAGGCAAGCCGAAGAAATAAGACGGAAATCGTTATATTTGCCACAGAAAGTTTCATTATAGATAGATTTATAATTGAAATTTTTGTGGTTGAAGCACCCGGAGGGACACCGGGTGCTTTTTTTAATCATTCTCCTTTATACTGGTAGGTCAGGCAAACGACCTGATTGTCTATCACCCGGTGTCCGGTCAGTTCCCACTTCGACCCGAAAGTCTTTCCTATGAACTTGATACCGTCCCCCAGCATGACCGGAACGATATACAGCGTTATTTCATCCAGCAGGGACGCTTCAATCAGCGAGGTTATAAACTTACCACCCCCAATAACCTGAATATCGGTTTCCGAACTTGATTTAAGTTCATTGATTGCCCGTAAAGGCATATCGGTAAGAAAGGTTACATTCTCCTTTTCGGTCACATTGGTGTCGTAGTGGGACACTACAAAAGTCTTTTTACTTTTGTACGGCCATCCGCCCCAATGTTCAAAAATACAGGTATAGGTATTCGCACCCAGCAACAGGTAATTTGTAGTTTCGTATTCCTTATTCAGTAAGGTTCTTACATTTTGGGGCATCCAGTCCAGTTCATTATCCGGCGTTGCGATAAACCCGTCAAGAGATACGGCGATGTTCGCTTTTATTTGCTTCATATTATCTCAGGTATTAAACAGTTTATAACCCTTATTCAAACTGTCCGCCAATATCTAAAAAAGAAGCGTGGCACTTGCACTGCTTCAAAGTAGAGGTACTGGCATACCTAAATGTGGAAACAGGCAAGACCACGCTATGATAAAGCATAGCATAGACCTTGCGCTGAAAATCCCCACATTTTTGAAAAGTGCCAGTTTTCTACTTTGGGACGTTCGGCGAACGTATATGTTATATATAAAGACGAAATCACATATTACTGTTCAATCGCCGTTATTTTCTTATGTAACTTTTGCAAAGTTAGCCAAATCCCTGAAAACTCCGGCATACAATAAAAGAAATCCTGCCTTATCTCACGACAAAACAGGATTTAAAGCCATTAGAAAAGAAAAAATTAATCGGTTTTCTCACGGATTAACTTGTGTACATCCGTAGCACGGTAATAACATCTACCGTCCAACATAAGGAAAGGGAGTATTCCCTTTTTCCGGTAACGGGTCAGTGTTCGGGGGGCTACTTTCAGAAGCAGGCACAAGTCCTGATTATCCAGCAGTTCTTCACCGTCCAAACAGTTACGCCCGTTTATCACCCGGTCTATCTTCTTGTCCTGCATATCGAACCTATCCATGATACGTTCCATCCATGCGGTAAAATCATCTTTATCTATATACATAAGGCTGCCTGATTAAATTATACCAATCATAAAATAACTTTGGTTGGACGGGTCTTTAATGATAATATCCCGTTCCCGCATGAAACGGATATAGCTTTTTGCGGTGCGTTCTTTCACGTCCAAAATCTGCTGTATCTGTTCGCACAGGTCTATGTAGGTTATATGTTCCTGCCTGCCGAACACGTCACGGGCAACCCCGACCAGTTCCTTTTCCTTGCGCTTCTCTTTTTCTTCACGGGTCTTTTCTCCTTTGTAAAGGTGCATCCCGGCTGCTTTGTCCCAAGCAAAGAGCATCAAGGGAACATCCAACGGGCTACCATCCCTTACTTTCAGGGCTTTCACTACCGACAAAGCTGGGTCTTCGTCTTTTTCTATCGAGAGGATGGCAGCCGCTTTGCGTTGTAGTTCCGAGCCTAAATGCCCCCGCAGTTTCAATCCGTTGGGTACGAAATGCAGCACGCAGATGATACAGGTCTTATATATCCCTGCCAGTCGGTAAAGTTCATCTATGATTGCCACGCTTTCCGCTTCGTCATTGGCACATCTTACAAGGTCTGCAATACCATCTATCACTACCAACTGAATACCCCCATATTGGAAATAATACCTGTCCATGCTCTGAACAATGGCGTGCAGACGCTCTTTGCGGGACATACCCGTAAGGCAGAAAGCCTTAAATTCATCCGGTTTGTCGGTCTGTTTCGCCCTCTTTATCAGGTTGGTTACATTCTTGAACAGTTGTACTTCCGATTGTTCCGTATCATAAAGCAGGACGGCTTTATGTTTCGTGTTCTCACTTACATTGATACCCAGCGTATCAATCTGAATATCCGCCGGACGGATTGAACCTGCCACCAGTGCAGCCACATAGTTACTTTTCCCTGTTCCCTCTCCGCCAGTGATGCAGCACAAGTTCCCCTGTGTTCCCAGTGGAACGTCACCCGCCGAAATAATTTCCTGCGCTTTTGCCGGAGGATTATTAAAATCAATCTCACACGATTTAAGCATAGTCATTGTTTCATTATAGATTGTATCTAAGAAGTCGATAAATAGTTTGATGAAATTTTCCCGGCTGTTACCCGCCCGGAAATAATCGGAAATGTCCTTTTCCGCTTTTGTCCCCTGCAAAGGGAGAAGCAACCGTTTCACACCGTATTCACAGAGTTGTTTCTCATGCTTTTTTGCGCTTTCCACTCCGGTAGCATCCATATCGTAAAGCAATATGATATGTTTAAACCGGAATGTAAGTTTATAAATGATGTTCGGCGGAACAGTTACCGTTTCGCTATTGAAGCAAATCGCATGGAAACCATGCGCTGCCAGTGACATGACATCTTTTTCCCCGCCCGTAATAAACAGGGTATCGCCTTTACTGGGTAGCTGTTCCAGCCCGAAGCAATAGCTTTCGCCGATATTTCCGCCATATAGAAAGCGGGTCTTTGAAAACGGTCTGTACAGTTTGATGAAGCGTTTGTTCTTATACCCGTAAATGGGTTCTTCCTTAGTGGAAGAATAAGAAAACGGATTGCCATCCGCATTTTCACTTTGGAACTGAACCACTGAACAGACTTTATACTGTTCCAGTATTTCAGGGGTAATGCCGTATTGTTGCCAGTATTCCAGTTCGGAAGCGGTAAGTTTCCTTTCCTTAAATGTGTACGGTCTGCCAGTACGTTCTACCGGAGCAGGCACAGGCTTTTCCGGTTCTTTGAATGTTTTAGGTACAGGTATGGGATTACCCTCTGAAAGCCCCAGTGACAAATCCCGGTCTATAATCCGCAAAATTTCTATGAAACTGCTTGAATTGTTACAGTCCAGCCCTTTGAGCATACCCACAAAAAAGAAGCAGTCGCCGGAATAATCGTCATTGCCGAAGTCTTTCAGCTTATAACTGTTGCTACGGCGGTCAAAATAGATGTTACAGGACGCTTTGCTGTCCTCATACAATGGATTAAGGAAATTACGACCGACCCGCCACGTGCCGGGAATATAATGTTTAAATACGTTCAGACCGTTATTTGTCCTCTCTAAGATTTCGTCTTTCCTTAACATATAGCTTGTGGTTGGTTATCAGGTTACGCATACATTCGTCATTGCTCTTTATCAAACGGCTTTCCAGCAACCGTTTTATTTCACCGATTTTATAGAAATTGCGTCCCCTGATGGTAGAGTAGGCTATTTCTCCTTTGGAACGAAGCCGTTGCAGGGTGCGGTCGCTGATTTTCAAGAAAGTACATACTTCGTAACTATCCACCCAAATATCATCCTCATTCTCTTTGCAGTCATCCTGACGGGAAAATACATAATTGGCAATCACATTGATTTTTGCCATCAATTCCTTAAAGGCTTTTGTTTCTACTGTTATTACGTCCATTTTATTAACTAATTGATTTGCTGCAAAGTTGGACGGTTCGGGAAAATAAAAAGCCACAGGCGAACCCACCTGTGGCGAAATAAAGTTTGTTAATCGGATAAGGTTTACTCCTGTTCTTCCATCCGGCGCAACAGTCGTTTTTGCAGGGTGTTCAGGTAGTGTGTCCGGTCATTTGTCCGGGATTTAAGTTCCATGTAGGTATGGTAGAAATCACCTAAATCTATGTCGAACATATCTTCAAAGCAAGATACAATGTCCTTTATATCAACCGTTCCCTTATTGAAATCGCCATTGGTGTAGAGTGCGTAGATAAGTTCCACCAATGCCCGTTTTGTCCCCGTCCACCGGAGCAGCTTCTTTATATTCCCGTTTTTGACCTGCTGGCGTTGGAAACGCCGTTCAAGTTCATTCAATCGGTTGGTGAGGTAGATGGCAAACAGTTCGATAGCTAAAATTTTGGCTACCTTATAATCATAACTGGTGCTGAACTGTGGGTCTGCTTCATAATAGAAATTGTCTATAAGGATATGAATGTCAGGTTTCCCACGCAGGAAATATTTATGGTCTAAATAGGTGGCTTTTGTCCGGTAATACTGGTAGAAACTTATATTACGTTGGAAATGCGCCAAAATCCGGTCGGTTTCCGCCATAATGAACTCCTTTTGCGTTTCTTCGCTGCCGTTCGGAAAACGCAGTTCAAACTGGTAAACCGTATTGTAATAGATAATTTTACTTGCTATTATTGGCTTTTGCTCTTTGAAGAAATAAATTTCTTCTTCCTTGCTGGTGAAAGAGTAGGAAATGATAAAGGTTTTCAGTTCCCCTATGATTTCTTGCAGGTAGTCAATGACCTGTTTGCACAGGCTGAAAGGGTCGTTGTTGTTATCTTCAAAATCCTGTATCTGTAAATCCACCTTTTGCAAAAGGTCGGTAAAGTATTCGTTCAAATTCTGTTGTCCCATAATTAATCGTTCCTTTATTAATCGGGCGCAAAGTTACAGGCTTTAAATCGCTGCTTTATTCTTCATTTTTCACATTTTATTCTTCATGGTGAACATTCCGTTGTCCTTTCAGGTGTTTACGCAGCACGCCGGGAGTTCCGAGCATATATTTCACACAGAAATCGTTCAGGTTGCTGGCGGACGAAAACCCGGTGTCCTCTGCAATCTCCAATAATCTTTTGTCTGTATATTCCAGCAGGTAGGCTATCTCCTTTACCCGCTGTTCACGTATCCACTGGCACAGTGTCTTTCCAAATTCCGCCTTGAACCTGCGGCGGAACGAACGATATTCCATATTACAGCATTTGGCAAGGACGGTCGGTGAATAGACCTTATAGCCTTTTATCTGCACCATTTCCCGGAATGACCTCTGTCGCAGGTATTTCAGGTTTCGTTCGACACGGCGGAACTGTTCATCGGTGATGTGGCTGCCTTTTCCGTGATAGACTTCCCGCCGTGCCTGAAAGAAGTAGTCGCACACCCAGTTATAGACACCCGACAAGTATCTGTGATTGTCGAAAACCTGCCGGAGCATATCGGTAAAGAACAACAATTCGTCCAGCTTGTTTTGCTCGATATAAGGTATTACAAGGTTTTCTTTAAGATAGAAGAAAGCGAAATCTTCGGGACAATATGCCAAGAGGAAAATATAGGTTTTATAATCCTGTTGTTCCAATGTCGGCAGTTCTCCGCTTTCTTTCAGGCTGTCGGTGACGAAGTGCAGCAGTTCACTGTTTCCGGCAAACTGTTCTAAGGTTTCCAACTCTTTCAGTGAACGGCTGTTATTTGCCAGCCATTGTATCTTGTCCGCCAATTCTTGCACAGGGGGCAATATCTCCGGACGCTCCGCCGCTTTGGATAGTAAAAATCCGGTAATTGTTTTCATAATGATTTAGAACTATGTTGGTACATTCTATTCTTCTTTATTGTCAGCAACGGTATTCGGATAACTGCAAATACTTAGGCTATCCAACATTCCCGTTCATCATATCATTCCAGTCCTGCACCGCTTTTATGGCGCATTGGTAGTAGCAGATACCCCACACGATTAACCAATATACCAACACGGCAGTTATCTTGAACAACCGTCTTTTCCGTATATCATTCACTTGTTTTCCGATGAAGCGGAAAAGAAATAACATAATCCCCCATAATACAAATGTCAGCACTTTGCATTTTATCGTTATGAATATATCGTTAGCCGCTATGTCGAAATCAGGCAAAGAAGATGTATAGTAAGAAGTGATACACCATCCCACCAGTAGAGAAATAATAGCAAACAGAGCGTTTTCAATTCTTTTATATGGCATTGTTGTTTTCATGTTTCTATATTATTAAATCACCTCGCTTCAAAACGTTCAAATTCACCAATGAATTGAGCCGCCATGTCAATGTATGGAAAGATTTTAACTACTTGTATGTGTTCGTCTGTTTCTTCCCCACCTGCTGACAGGACGGGAACATAACCAAAACATTCATCGCCTTGCAGCGCACCCAGCTTTTCTTTTATTCGAGGATATAGCCCTAACTTATATCTGAACTCCAAAGAATCATTCTTGAATAAAAGAATGTTGAACAGCAGATTGAAGTTATCCGTGAAAATTTGGAATGTTCCATACCGTATATTCAAAAAAACGATGTGATTGCCAAGTTGCTTTTGGCTACTTTTGATATATACGAACAAATCCCCGAAAGCCGTTACCATGAAAGGGATTGCTACTTCATTATACTCCCGTTGGTAATATTGGTTCACGAACTCTTGATAATCTGCCGGATTCATTATCCGGAACAGACCATTACAAAAGATACCCAATCCGACTTCTTGCCACAATGTAATCAACTCTTTAGGGGCTATATCGACATACTTTGCAAGAAAAGCATCATCCGCTACCTGCCTTTTGCAGTCTATGTTCTGACTTAAAAACCTCTCGTACATAATGTTTATGCTTTAATAGTTACTAATGGAATACAGTTTGCTGCCGTTTAGGCTGTATAGGTTTTTGTTAGCAATTTAATTAATCGTTATTTCTTCAATCGAATATGTCGTGTTTAATTGAACATATAACAGTTTTTTGTTGAATTTTATATCATAAATCAGCATAAATCCATTTGGAAATATTTCGATACTTTTTAAAGTCATATTCTTTTGGAAAGTATCACATTCCATTTTAAGCTCCTGTTCGGTCATATCTGATTGTTGGTATATATCACTAACTACTTGGCGAGATATATCATGGGCTAAAATCTCATAATTATTTTCCTTATAATAAGAACGTATTTTTTTGAGTTGTTGTACCAAGATATTAAAGTCTGCCATTAAAGGTGTTTCTTCTTCAGTATCAAATTTTACTAAAATATTCTCATTTCTGAATTGAATATTCCCTTGTACTATTTCATTATCCAGCTTGTCCAGCGTTGTGATTTCTATATCAACTTCCGAACAGATTTGTTCTAATGCACGTATGAAGTTTTCTTTTTCCATAATTGCTAATATCTAAATAAGTTTTTATCTTTACTCGCAATACATGTATTTATTTTTAAATATTCAATCATTTTTAATTGTGATTCTATATCATTTTCAACTATTTTATTACTAAAATCTTTTTCATTCAAAATATTTAACCCTTCATTATCTAAAACCACATCTAAATAATCGAGATTAGATTGAATAACATTATACTTCCATTTCCCATTTGATGTAATAACAAACTCTAAACCACCATTTAAGATAATAAAAGTTTCATATATACACTTCTCTTTGATATCAGTTTCATCTAAAAATGTTTCATCTATTTGTTGAAACTTCTCATAAATAAATTTAGTTTCCTGTTTATCCCAAAGTCCTTCATCGACAATCTTCCATAAATAGTCCATTGAATTATTTATCAATAAGGCTTCATTTTCCGGAAAATAAAGATAGACATATTCTTTGCATTGTTTATACAAATTCTCACATATCCACATACCCCAGAATAATTCATTCTCATTGGGGATTTTTTGAATCTCATGTGAAATATACTTCACATATTCTTGATAATTATTATACATATATATTTTAATTTACATAATAGTTAGAAAGGAACATTGTTCGATGTTATCTTTCGTTATTACTGATGAATTTTATTCCATACTTATTTTTTTCAAGTTTATAAACTTCAATTTCTCTACCAACATATTCGGTATCGTCTTTATCTTTTACAACAACAGGCTTTAATATTTCCTTTTGTTTTCCAAGATATACGATACGGGGAAACGTAAAATTGTTGCCAATGAATAATCGTGCGTCTATATTATCCTCTGCAAAACGATAAGAGATAGATAAATAATCCTTTTGCTGATTACCTGAAACGAATATTGTTTCCTTCTTCAACTCTCTATTTGCAAAACTAACGGCTTTCATTACTGCTAAAGGGTATGCAGTTGCTATTTGACTTGTTCCCGAAAGCAAGTAATATCTTTTATCCGATGCTTCGATGGAATAAATAGTATCATAGCATACCCCCATATCATTATCATTATTTATTATTAAAAAATACGTGTGTTCTTTATCCTTATATTGAATATAAGAGGCAAACAATGGCATCGAACCACCGAAATAAGTGTTCCGGGAAAACACCCTCATATCCCCGTCTGTTGATACAGCCATAGTAAATTGCCGTTCTTTTTTCCTCAATTCTCTAAAGTCGTATTTCATTCCTTTATCGGCTGTACAAAGTTCTTCCAGCAGGATAGAGAATCTGTTTTGTAAAGAATCGCAATAATCATCATTCGTATAGGGATAATTTTGCCGCAGCGTATATAAAGTATCTTGAATAAAGCAAAGCTGTTTTTCCAAAGAAGACAAGTTATTGTCACTTTGTGCTATTGTAGCTTTCACTGCTCCAAAACACAAGACGATACAAAATATATATTTAATCTTCTTCATTTTTATCTGATATTATCAGTAATGGTTTGACAAGGAATACCATTTAGGTATAATAAACTTAATTGTTCTTGCTTACTTACATTTTCGTTTATTAGTCCGCACATATATTCTTGCAGGCAACAATGATATTTTTCAGTAGTAAGCAATGATTTTATATACTCCACATTTTCATATATGTATTTCATTTTATAAGCTAATATTTCAAAGGGCATATCTTCGTTATTGTAAGTAGCTATTATCTGCCATAAATTTGAAATCGTTTGGCTTATGTCATTATCTTGGGGCTTTTTATTAGCTTCCATATTCTGATATTTATAGATGTAATACTCCGTGTATGCCGGTATGCGGTATGTTTCATGTGTGAAGCCAGTTCCCCCCCCGGCAATACATCTCAACATATCGTTTACACAATAGAATATTTTGTTTAACGTCTTACGTTCGCTACGATAGTGTTTCCTATTATTGGCATTAAATTGTGCATACCACATACAATATAAGTCAAATCCGGTTTCTCCATAAAAGTAACCTTGCAATGAAGTATATTGTTGGCAGTATAATGTATCGGGATAAACCGTTGCCGAATTTACAAACAATCTTTCAGCATCTTCTTTTATATAGCGGTACTCTTTCTTACTTTGCTTGCGGAGTTTATCTACATTAAGTATTTCATCTTGTATGTTACGTTCACGCAGAGTTTTGCTGCAAGAACACCCCATTACCATGAAAATGGCAAGAACCAATAATACTATGTTTGCAAAACGATACATGTTGTTTATTATGGGATTAAGACAACTGTGTTTAGCAGTTTAGGTGATTATTGCAAATTTATCTTACTCCTTTCAATTCTTCTTTCATTCTTCCTTTTAGATGAAAATAAGCCAGTACACCAAGAACGTTGAATAATGCGGTTTCATCTTCATTGCGCCCTAATGCCTTATAGAATTTTGCAACGTTCCGGTAAGCAAGGATTAGAAAGATTAAATAAACAACAGCTAAAATCCCCCCACTAAATACAAGCGTACAAATGCCTATCAATGAATTTCTACTGTATGCTTTATACTGCTTTTCGGCTTCATCGTAATCATAGTTTGTTAAATAGCCGAACTGCTGTAAATCTTCTCTGCTCCAACCTCTCTTTTCCAATAAGTGGATGGCATAATCACGGAGTTCATCATCATAGCCATAACGCTTATAATTTTTCACTACGTCTATCAATTTATCATTGTCGAATTTATTTAGGATGTCTATATCTTCCATAATACTTCATTTATGTTTATAATGTCCGACGGATAATCGACCGTTTGGGGAGATTAATCCGCTTGTTAGTCACCGCTTTTATATTTACCAATTCTTCAATACATTGTTTGAATCTAATAATCACAATATTGACTCATGAATTTGTGATAATTCATATAAAAATTAGATAAGGCTCCCTTTTCATCACCGCCTGCCAAAATTAAAAACAAATATGCCCAATTGTAATTTTCATCATGATTATAGCAAGAATTTACATAAGCATTAAAATGCTCAAAAAATATAGCTTCTTCCTTATCTATGTCATGATTTGATAAAGAAAACCCCAATAATAAAGTAGAAAATTCTAAAATACTTTCATTTCTTAAATAAGACTTGGGTCTTAGTTCTATGTTTTCTATTAATTCTTTGAATTTCATATTTTTAAAAATTACATTCTACATATATCAATTTAGTAGCTACTATTTGGTGATTAATGGTTAGAAAGGAGTATCGTCAGATGCTATCTTTCGTTGTTAGATACTAAATTTATGGTTTCAAGGACATTGCCCGATACAATATTTTGAACACCACTGAATATATCACTGCCATAATAATAAACAAGATTATCATAATCAGCCCACACTTGTTCTCGTTCATCTAACCATACTGTCAAATAACCAGGATGAATGTCTGCTAAATAGATAACCTTATTGACCTTTAACTTCACAGCCACTTTCTGCATAGCTTCCGGGCTGTATTTCTTTATTTTCTTGACATCAAAATAAAGAATATTAGATTGGTTCAGCTCTAATTTCATGTTATAGAATAGAGCAATCTTGCTTATAATACCGTCATTCAAAGGATAATCAAACTTTGAATAGGATTGTTTCAACTTATCAGCGTAACAATCCGACATCATTTGAAAGTTAAATTCATCCCAATGGTTATGAACAAGTATTTCCTTTATTGCAGTAGGTATATTCATATCTAATTGTATCTAATGTTTGGTGGCTAATCGACCTTTGGGGAGATTTAGCCGCTTGTTAGCAACCTCGTTCAGAACACATCATTTTCCCACCATTTATCAAAAGTTCGTGGACAAACCTTGCGGATGGATTCTTCATCGTCCTCTTCCCATTCAAATTCGATTTCGTGAGCATACTGGGGTAATGAATAGTTTTCTTCCGCTGTATAAAAGTAATCTTCATTCCCGGTTCGCTCTCCAAGAATTGCCTGAACGGCATAATCTAAGTCCTCTTGTTCTGGATAATCGTCTCCTTCCGGATCTTCAAGTTTCGAGAACACATCACACAAGGTATCTGCATTTTCCAATGCGTTGTAAAACACTTTCCGCCCCTGCACAATAAGCCAAAATCGAAAATAGTCGAACCCGTCATCGCTGCATCCGCCAAGCACGACGTAGGCAACAGCCCATAAGTCCTGCTTATAGGATAGGCTGCAAAAATATTCCCACCAATATCTAAACCCAAACAATTCTTCTTCGGAAAGTGGGGTTAGACACTCTTTCAAATTTCGTCCACGATTAGAATTTTCGATGATTGTCCAAAACTTTTCTTCTGTCATCAATTTGGATGCTTCTTTTGTCATTTTCTTTCTTTTTCAGGGTTGCTAATGGTTTGGTGAGAAACAGCGTTTAGCTGTTATCTCGACCTTGTTATAAGCCAAATTTTTCTGTTATTATATTCTTTATCATTTTAGCATCTGTGCTATTCAGCATATAAATGCTGCATAGTTTACTAAGAGCTTGCTGTATCTCTGCATCCATTATCCCTAAGTTGAACATTATACCTAAAGGAAGAAACCAAGAATTAGGAACTTGCTCGTCCTCAATCTTTACCTTTGGGATATGGCTTTCTGCGTCATTTTCACAACTTAATACCGACCCTCTGTCTTCTTCTTGTAGATTTCCGGTAGCATCTAATTCGGCACAATAGAAACGCTTTTCTTGGCTTCTCTCATAATAGCCATAAGCGTAACGATATTCCCATAAATCTATCGAGAAGTAATAGACACCGCATTTTGCCGAAAGCCTTTTACCCAATGTTTCGTAAATATATCGCAAACATTTCCCTTCAACGATATAATATCCATTAATGACTGACGAAATCAATATCTTATCCACTCTCAGTAAAAGGTCATTAAGATAATTGTCTGCATTTTCATAAGTAGTACAAAGTATTGGGTTGTTATCCCACTGCTCATTTTCAGACAAAAGGGTTAATCCCAATATGTCTGCAACATCTTTTCTAACGGATGCAGGTATTAGGAGCCAATCAGCACAGCTAAAATATTCTTGTACTTGTTCGTTCATAATTTGGTGTACTATTGCTTATAATGGTTTGTGAATAACTGACCGTTAGGTTAGTTCATTCGCTTGTTATCGACCTATTTTATTTTCAATCCATTGGTAAAAGCAAAAATCGCAAATCTATTATCCAAACCTAATTCTATATTTTGCTTGTTATCTAATTGGTTGAACGCAGTCATAAATCTATTTCTGCATTTACATGATTGCAGATAAACATTGAAATAGTTCTCTGCTTTTTCTTTATCTCCATGCAACAATACATAAGGCAATGCTGAAAGAGAATTTTGAGTATATTTATTGAAGCAACAACCATATTGTTCTATAAAACTGATAGCTACTGTTTTATCTTTAAATAAATCGAATATCGGTATGGCATATTGTTCAAGTAAGTTGATAATAGATTCCACCGATATATCGAAACTTAACCCGGAAAGTTCCCATTGTTTATACTCCTTTATTGGTGATATATATCCAATATGGTTATGATATATAAGCCCAGCTTCATTGATATTTCCTGTCTGTTCTTGCATCCACTTCTTCAATCTTTTACTATAAATAGAAATCAGAGGATATATGATTATGCTACAAGAGTAGTTATAGGTACTTGACTTGAAATATACTTCAAAAGTCAAATCCTTATCTTTTGAAATTTTCTTCAAACATTGCCCGTTTTTCATCGGCTTAAATCCCTTTTCAATAAAAGGGATAGCAATTTCATTGCAGGCTTTATAGAATATTTCTCTTGGTTTCATTTTTCGCTCTTTTAATGGTCGATAATTATTCAATAACCACACCTTATGGTGTAGTTCCTAATCTCTAATAGGTCATAATCTAATCATCATCCAAACTATCCAACGGGTTTGGAACTTTGGCTTTGTAAGCATTAGACACGTGCAAATAAATTGAGGTCGTCTTTATATCGTTATGCCCCATAAGCTCCTGAATGGTTCTTAGGTCAGTCCCTTGTTCCAGCAGGTGAGTAGCGAAAGTATGTCGAAGCATGTGCAAATGTACCCGGTGTTTTATTCCGGCTTTTCTTGCCGCATCTTTCAGTATTTTCACCAATGCACTGGGTGAATATTGTTCACCCACCTGTTCGCCCTCAAAGAGCCACTTTTGCGGTCGGTACTCCTTGTAATAAGTTCTTAGTTCATTTAGTAGTTTCTCTGAAAGCAGGGAGTACCTGAATTTCTTTCCTTTACCCACTATCCTAATCAACATCCGTTCACTGATAATGTCATTAGGGGTGAGGTTTAGAAGTTCACTGCGGCGCAGTCCGGCAGAGTAGATTAATGAAATCATGCACCGATGTTTCCGGTTGGTCATCTGTGCAAAGATATTTTTCATTTCTTCCCGGCTCAATACTTCGGGCAAAGTCTTGTATTCTTTGGCACGGACTATACCATCGTAATATTGTCGTTTGCCTTTTCTAACTTTTTCGTAATAAAACTTGATTGCGTTGATACGCATATTCTGTTGGGTAGCAGAAATATGCTTTTCCTTTACCATGTAAAGCATATAGGTATTTATATCCTCGATTGTTAGTTGGTCGAGGTCAGCCCCTTTATGATATTCCATAAAGTCGCTGAAATAGATTTTATAGGCTTTTATGGTAGAAGGACTGTATCTTTTTTGTCCCAATAACTCCAAATAGCCTTTTGGCAGTATATATTCACGTTTGGGTTTGGGATGTCGTACATATACCCGACTATAATCAATATAGGCATGGGGAGAATAGCGGTCATAAAATGTAGGAAGCCGGAAAGTAGATGCTGGCATATAGGCACAACTGTTTGCATCTACCTTTATTTCGGTATCTTGGGCAAACAGCAAAGCAATAGCCTGACTGTTTGAATATTCTATTCGTATGCAGTCCTGCCCGTCCCTTTTTTCCTTGTACAAGACGATAGTTTCCCGTTGTTTCTGTACATTATCCATATTGCTAAAAATAGATTCATGCTCCAAAGATAAGAAAAACAACAAAAAACGAACACTCATTCGGTTTTTATTTTACCGAAAACATTAAAAAATGAAAATCAGGCTTTTAGTAAGGAATAAATATAGCGAAAATTACTCGCCAGTTCTTCCACATCAAGCCCGTTTAAATAAGATTGCTCGTATGATAAACCGAAGTACATTTGCCTGAACATGGTAGCAGCCCTTTTAACATCCGTATCAGGTCGTATTTCTCCATTATCCTTTGCTTTCTGTATAATATTCATCCACAACTCATAATCCTGTGCAAAGAAATGCACAGTCTTTTCTTGTATATTGGGGTAGTACATCCTAACTTGTGCAAAGAAGTGATAATAATAAAAATTAGGACTGCATCCATAAGGATTGTTACCATCATCCACAAGTTCACACAACCGCTTCATAGTAACAATTATCCCCTGTATGTACTGTTCGATAAACTCCGCCAGTGTACATTCGGTCTTGTTAAACTTGTTTTTCGGGTGATGTGTTTGAAATATGAACTTATCAACCACAGCCACAAACAAGTCTTGTTTGTGGGGGAAGTAATGAACAATGCCAGTTCTTGCCAACCCGCAGGCTTTGGCAATTTCCGTAAAGCTCGCTTTCTCATAGTTCATCTTCACAAAAACTTTAAATGCGTTTTCCAGCACTTCATCCCGGTTAGTTATCATATCACATACTGATTTATATTTTCCAACCCCGAAAATACTATTTTATTGAATAGCTTACATAAAAACGAGCAATAGATTAACAAAAATAAATCGGCAAACAACTTTAATAAATAAGAGAAAAGTTATTGTAGGACAAGATAAAGTTAGGTGCAAGGTGCAAGCATATATTTATATATATAGCTTGCACCTTGCACCTAAGTTGAAATATTAATAATCAAAGACTTGCATAATTCAAAACGAATGTGTACTTTTGAACCCAAGATACATGGAGACAGACATCCGCCAAAAGCGGACAGAAACATATAAAAAAGTCAGTGTCCAAATCGTACCCCCTCAAAGGGATAACGATAGTTAAAATATTGATATTTAGGACAGTGAACCGCATGGGTTAAAGACCCAGGCGGATCACTGAAAACAAAAGAAAAATCAAGCAAATCCCTGATAATCAGACATTATCAGGGATTTCTTTTTTCTGGCAGGTAGCAGAAAATAGCCGTTTCAAGGGCTCAGTTGTAATTCTTGGGGGATTTGATTCAGAGCAATCACATTCCTAAAAATTGATTCCCGTACGGTTTCATTCAAAACTTGTGCGGATTTGAATGAAATACTACACAGTGAAAAAATATCTATCATAAGTATCATTCATTTTAATAATCATTTCATTATCAAAAGAATAAGTATGATAGATAACTTTTAATAAATGTATCTATCATACTTTTATTGCAAAAAATAGCTATCTATCATGCCTATACTTTATCTATTTTAGTGTAGTATTAGGTGAGATTACCCATTTAAAGGCATAAGAATGCACGTTTTATAAGACGACAACCTGTATTTAACAGCTTAATAATCTATTGGGAGCGGTGATGTTTTTATAGCCCACGTATGCAGGCTGTACAGCCCACGCTTGTAAACCATACAGCCTACAGATGCGGGCTCTACAGCCTGCATACGTGGGCTATAAAAACATCACCGTTAAAGTTGGCTTATTAAGCCATGATCATCGGATTTATACAGGTTCATTGCAACAAAAACAAGCTATTTTATGTATATAGGGCCTCTATTCGGCTATTTTGTTGATGATAGATGTTTTTTCACTATGTAGCATTTAATTCAAATCTGCACCGGAATGAATCTATTTTTAAGGATATGATTGCCCTGAATCAAATCCCCCCAATTTTCAGACTGAGCCGTTTCAAGGGGGCAGTCCGAAAATCTGGGGTAGTTACGGAATGTTTATGTTTATAAAATGTATGAAGCAAAAAGTAATAGTCTATTTTCCCAGCCCTACAAAGTTGATATGTGTCTCCCAATCGGATAGGCATTAAAACCCAGCTAAAAGAATGTATTTCAAAAACATATTACCATATATTTATTTACCTTTGCAAAAAACATAGTTACATGAAGGAGTATCCTATTAACGCAATAGATAACGAATATATAGAATGGCTAAAAGCCATCAAGCAGCAAATTCGTTCTAGCAAAATACGAATGATAAAAACAGTCAATACAGAGTTGATACACTTTTATTGGCGGTTGGGACAAATGATCTCTCAAAAGCTGAAAGAACAGAATTGGGGTGACAAGGTAATAAACAAACTTTCAGCAGACTTGCGTAATGAGTTCCCTGATATGCAAGGTTTTTCCCGCCAGAACCTATACTACAGTAAGAATTTTTATGAGTTCTACGCAGAGAAAATCCACATTTCATCCAATAATAAAATTGTCCCCCAAGTTGAGGGACAATTACAAGTGGTTGATAACTATAGAATTATCTTCGATATACCTTGGGGACATCAAAAGGTGATAATTAGCAAAGCCCAAAACATAGAAGAAGCATTATTTTATGCGCACCAAACCTTATCTAACAGTTGGAGTAGAAGTGTTTTAGAGAATCAGTTGAAGCAACAATTCTATGAGCATTACAGACAAGGACAAACAAACTTCTCGCAAACCTTGCCAGCCCTAACAGCAGATATGGCGCAGGAAGTAGTTAAAGACCCATATTGGTTTGATTTTGTGTCTGTATCGCAAAAAGCACGGGAACGAGATATAGAAAAGCAGCTTGTCACGCACATTACTCAATTTCTTCTTGAATTAGGTAAAGGATTTGCATTTGTAGGAGAACAATATTGTTTGAATCTGAACAACAAAGAATATTTTTGCGATCTATTGTTCTATCATATTCCTTTAAGAGCTTATGTCGTTATAGAGTTAAAGAATGGCAATTTCAAGCCGGAACATTTAGGACAGCTAAACTTCTATCAGAACCTAATCAATAACACCTTAAGAGGAGAATTTGACAATCCTACTATAGGAATGTTACTTTGTAGGGATAAGGATAGGATTGAAGTAGAATATGCATTGCAGAATATTTCATCACCGATTGGGGTTAGCGAGTTTAATGTTAGGGAATTACTACCTGAAAATCTAAAAAGTAAGCTACCAACAGTTGAGGAAGTTGAAGAGGAACTAAATAAATTTGTAAAATAACAAAGATTATCAATATGAAATACTTGTACATATCAAGAAATCAAAGCATTAGTTTTAATGAAGACTATTGGTACATTAATGGTATCGAACAAAAAAGACCTATTGAAGAGACTAGAACAACTGAAGAGTTAGCAAAAAATTGTACAAAACAATATATGAAAAATGTATTGACCAATTTATTTTCTCACTTTAAACATATAGCGATATTAACAGCAGCAGGTACTTCTATGGACAATGGAGAACATAGAGGAAAAACAAGAGATGGGTTATGGAGAGAATGCCGCGATGACATTAAAGCAATAATACGAGAGTTACACAAAAAACAAGCTTGTTCTAACAAAATGAAAGCTATTGTTAGAGAGAAAAATATTGAAGATTTTCTTTCCTATCTTATTTTGTTTGAGAAAATAAGTGATGTTATAAAAGATAGTACAGGAAACAGTCTAAAGGAAAGTATCGAAAAAAAAATAGCAAATGCGTGCAATCTAGAGCTTGACAAAAGTAATAAACATCATGGGGAATTCTTAAACAAACTTGTTGCTCGAAAGCCTAGCGATCCTCGAGTACAGCTTTTCACAACCAACTATGACACTCTTTTTGAACAAGCAGCAAAAAAAAGAGGATTTACAATAATTGATGGATTTTCTTTTTCATTCCCTAGATATTTTGCAGGAAAGAACTTTGATTATGACATTGTTTATAGAGAGAAAACAAGACTAAAACAAGAAGAAAGTTTTGTTCCTAATATTTTTCATTTATATAAATTACATGGAAGCATTGATTGGGAGAAAGACGAGAATGGAATTATACAGCAAACAGAGAAAACACAGAAACCTTGTATCATTTATCCAGCAAGCGAGAAATATGAAAGCTCATATGAACAACCTTATTTTGAAATGATGGCTCGATTTCAGCAAACTTTACGACAAGAAAGTACCCTCTTGATTGTTATAGGTTTCGGATTTCAAGATAAACATATTCAAAACGTTATTAAAGAAGCTGTTTTTCAAAACCCCAATTTCCATTTAGTTATCATAAATTATAACAAAAATAATAATAGCGAAACAGGGATTATGCCTAATTTATTACCTGATTACATAGATCTTAATATGAGTACAGAATCAAATGTAAGTGTCATCTTTTCGACATTTAAAGATTTTGTTGAAGCATTCCCTATCAATCAATCATACTACAAATCAGAAAGACTAGAAGATAATGGAACCATTCAACCATAACAAATTTTTAGGATATGTAAGTGAGGTCACTCCCCAGTTCGTTAAAATACAATTCCCTACCGCCAATTTATTGCAATCGTTTTACCATGATGGGAATATATATGCAGGTGGGAACGTTGGCTGTTTTGTCGTCATTGAAGGAGCTGAATATGGTTTCCTTGGAAGAATCATCGAACTTAATCTTCCTCAAGGGGAACGTACAGAAATAACAGAAAAGACTATACACGAAACAAACACAGACTTTCATCCTATTGGTAAAATAGAACTTCTAGTCGTATTCAACGTATACAATCCTTTAAAAATAGAAAAAACAATATCCAAATATCCAGCAATAGGTTCAAAAATATATTCTTGTTCAGATGAACAAATAAGTAATTACATTGCAACTTTTGGATCTAAAAGTGACAATCAGGGCAGTGAACCTTTTTCTCAAATTGGCAAACTCACATCTAATAATGCGATATGTAACATTTCATTAAATTCACTATTTGGAAGACACTGTGCAGTTGTAGGAACTACTGGTGGCGGAAAAAGCTGGACAGTTGCAAAACTGTTAGAAATGATGAATGAGCATACAAGTAACAACATTATTCTAATTGACGCTACAGGCGAATATGCAAATACAAGCGATGAAGTTACTTCTGTCGAATTAGGGGATGGAGAGTATATATTTGATTATACCCGTTTAACAATAGATGAGCTATATTATTTATTAAAACCATCATCTAAAACACAAGTGCCTAAATTAATGGATGCCATACGGTCACTTAAAATTGCAAAATTATCATCTGGAAATAACTTGGAGGGCATAATCGAAAATGGGATGGTTAGAAAATCTGGAAATAATAAAAGGCCTTATGAGGCTTTCTATTATAGAAATATAACTGCCATTGAAGACAAATACTGTGATTTCAATTTTGAATTATTACCTAGACAAATAACATCTGAATGCATATGGGATACTGATAAAAATGACGTTAATAAATGGGGAGGTAGAAATGAAACAGATGTATCAAATTGTATTAGTTTGATTTCAAGAGTTAATAATCTATTATGTACAGAGGAGTATAACAAAATATTTGGATTTAGAAAAAGTGCTTTAAATGCTCCTAAAGATTTGATCCACGTTATTGATGATTACATTAAAAATAAAAAAGGGATTCTACGTTTTGATTTTTCTAATGTAAGTTTCGACTACCAAGTTCGAGAAATATTGGTCAATGCGATTGGAAAATACTTACTAAACAATGCAAGGGAGGGAAAATTCAAGAACGATCCAGTAGTGATATTTATAGATGAAGCCCATCAATTTTTAAATAAATCAATAAAAGATGAATATTTTGATGCTAAACCTTTAGACTCATTTGAACTTATTTCAAAAGAGGCTCGTAAATATGGGCTTTTTTTATGTATTGCAACTCAAATGCCACGAGATATCCCATTAGGGACATTAAGCCAAATGGGGACTTTCATCGTCCATCGTCTCATAAATGACCAAGACAAAAAAGCTATAGAGAGTGCAGCTTCATCTGCAAACAAGAATATATTATCTTTTTTACCTATTTTGGGAGAAGGAGAAGCTTTATTGGTTGGAGTGGATTTCCCAATGCCCTTATTAATAAAAATAGATGCTCCCAATACAAAACCAAATTCACAAACTCCTAGATTTACAATAAAAGACAAGTGAATTTTAGGTCGAGAGGTCTGGGGCTTTTGTACTGTGAACGTTACGTCATAATGCAACAAACTAGGGATATTCCTGAAATAAGAAAATTTAAGGCAACTAATTCATTGCGAGTTA
>NZ_QTLK01000038.1:0-36165 GCF_003602705.1 Bacteroides sp. AM16-13 | reverse complement strand
AAGACTGGGAGAGTTGAACGAAAAAATCAAGAGAAAAGCTCACGTAAAGCAAAACTTTTCTCTTGATTTATTAGAAAGAGGAACATTTACGGAATATCCCTAATTATACTCGTATTTACTTCTTCTGACTATCTATCTCTTTCAGAAGTTCATCCACAGCCACCTTTAGTTGGGTATCCTCTCCTTTGACTACTGTTTCCGGATTATTGGCAACCTTTACATCCGGTTCCAATTGGGTATTTTCCAAATAACTGCCGTCAGGCAAACGATAACCGACGATAGGAATACCAAAAACCAGTGAAGGATCTTGTAAAGTTTCCCAAGACACACTTGTCATAGTACCCGGAACAGGCATACCGACAAGTTTGCCAATCTTTTGATGTTTATATACCCACGGAGTTCCGTGTGCATTCGAGTAGTTGGCCTCACATTGCAGCATAATGGAAGGTTTGTTCCAACGACGGCTCGGCATATCACATGCTTCACGGCCACGTACTACCTGTGTGAAGTATTTCTGACCACTGAACAGTATTTCAATATCTTCATGCAGACGGCCACCACCGTTGAAACGGGTATCAATCACAATGCCTTCGCAGTTGTTATATTTTCCCAGAATGTCCGAGTATACAGTACGGAAGCTGTCATCTCCCATCGACTGAATATGAACATATCCCAAACGTCCTTTCGACCATTTTTCAACATCTGCCGCACGTTGTTTTACCCAACGTTTGTATAACAATCCATTCAGTTGCCCGTTGGTGACCGGTATCACCACTTCTTCCCAACGCTCTTTACTTTGTGGATTGTAGATTGAAATCAATGTTTTCTTCCCTGCTTTATTATTCAGCAAGCAGGTTATGTCATTATCGAGAGTTATCTCTTCTCCATTAATCTTTTCAATGATGCAACCAGCCTTTACTTTGGTACGTGAATGATCGAACGGACCTTTTTCTATTACTTCGGCAATCTGCATTCCTTTTCCCTGATAATTCCAGTCGAACAAGAGTCCGAGATTAGAAGTGACATCTCCTTTTCCTTTGGGAGAATAACGTCCTCCGGTATGTGAAACATTCAGCTCACCCAACCACTCACTCAATAATTCTGCAAAATCATAATTGTTATCAATATGAGGCAAGAACTTACGATAAGCATTAGTCATAGCATCCCAGTCAACCCCGTGCATATTGACATTGTAGAAGCGTTTTTGATGCTGTTTGTACACATGGTCAAACATCGTTTCACGTTCGGCAGCCAAGTCCATTTTCATTTCAGCCTGATAGCTGATGGACTTCAACGCATCCGACTTGGCATCCATCTTTTGCATAATCCGGCTTCCCAACAAAAAGATATCTCCTTTTTTGTCCAACATCAACGATGCCCAACCGGTATTGAGTTTGTGCAGACGCTTCGTATCTTTTTCACGGAGATTCATTTTCCAAAGGTCATATCCATCTTCGAACGCAGAGAAATAGTAAAGATCTTCCCCGTCTTTTGAAAGTATGGCACTACCCAAGTCGGATGAATTGGGAGTCAGACGTACGATACGGTCTTCAATGCCGTTCAGCTCGACAAGTATCTCTTTTTGGTCTGCCTTATCCTTGTCGATCTTGTCTTTGTCAGCATTTCCTTTGTCTGCTTTTTCCGCCTTAGACTTCTTTCCGTCTTTCGTCTTCTCATCGTCTTTCTCCTTTGCCTTCTTCTGTTCCTTTTCAAATTCCTTGAGTAATTCGAAATCTTCCTTACTCAAACGGTAACGATCATAAGCATCCTGATTGAGAAACACCAACATCACATCTTGCTGCGATCCCCAGGAAGCGTGCGCACGCATACCATAGCGTTCGGTTTGGAAAAGAATAGCATTCCCATCGAGTACCCAACGCGGAGCACCACTGATATATCCACTATTTGTCAGATTAGTAATTGCCCCTCCCTGTGCGCTGACAATGCCTACATCCGAATAAGGATCGTGACGGTTACCTATAAATTCGAGAGTGAACCATTTACCATCGGGCGACCATTCGTAATCGAATCCACCTCCGGTGTTATACCATGTAGAACCATCCGTTACCTGACGTACCTTCTTCGTCTTCAAATCAAGTACCATCAAACGATTACGGTCTTCGATAAAAGCCAATTCTTTACCGTCCGGTGAATATTGCGGATAAGTACGTTCTACCGTTTTAGACGGTAATAATACTTCCTCTTCAATAAGAGTGGCATTAGGGAAATTCGGGTCTTCCTTACGACTTATTTTGGCGGTATAAAGTTGCCAGTTACCGGTTCGCTCGCTGGCATAAACCAGTGTCCGGTTGTCCGGAGCAAAAGAAACGGCAGCTTCTTTTGCCGGAGTATTTGTGATTTGCTTGGTGGTAGCATAATCAGTTGAAGTCACAAACACATCACCACGTACAATAAAAGCAATTTGTTTACCGTCCGGAGATACAGAAGCGGAAGTTGCTCCCTGCGAGAATTTAAGTGTAGCAAGCTGCTGTTCATCATCACGAACAAGTTCTACTTTTACTTTTTCCGGACGTGCACCAGACTTCTGTGTGTATAACTCACCATCATAGGTATAACATAAGGTACCTTTATCGCTGACAGACAAAAAACGTACCGGGTGAGTTTTGAAAGTAGTCACAGCTTTCACTTCCTGTGGAGTATTCAAAGAGAAAGTATACACATTGAAGGAACCTCCATCACGCTCACTTAAAAAATAGACAGCATTACCATCAGGTGCATACACAGGATTACGGTCCTCTCCTCCCCGGTTTGTCAGGTTCGTATGTTTTCCCGTTTGGGTATTATATAACCAAATATCTCTCGTAATGGAAGAAGTATGATGCTTTCTCCATTCATCCTCAAACCCTTTACGATCCTGATAAAGAAAATTCTTCCCTGTTTTATCAAAACAGACCAGTTCTGCAGGAGTGCCCAGCACTTGCTCGGTACGTCCGCCGGCAACAGGAACTTTATATAATTCCGTCATTGCTCCTGTAGGAAACAGGGCACTGCTTGCCGGATCCTGTATAGAAGCAGAGAAAAAGACATACTTTCCATCCGGAGTAAAAGCCGACGGTATTTCTGATGCAGAATGATAGGTCAATCGCCGGGCGGCACCTCCGTCAGCAGGCATAATAAATAAGTCAAAATTTCCATTCCGGTCACTGGCAAACGCAATTTGCTTGCCATCGGGCGACCAAACCGGATTGGCTTCATAAGAGGTTTGTGTGGTGAGTTGAACAGCTGTTCCTCCTTGTGCAGGGACTTTATAAATGTCACCCTTGTAACAAAAAACAATTTCTGATCCATCCGGTGAAATACGTGCATCACGCATCCACAAAGGAGTAATTGCATAGCTGGATAATACTAATAATACCAGCGCTAAAGAAGTTATTAGTTTCTTCATATCAAATTATTATAAATTTATTCCGATAAATCGGTTTGAATTAGTTTTCCCGTGTAATTATAAAATGTGCTGTCACCAAAGTCTTTGTAAAAGAAGGCATATTTATCCACTCCCGTACAATGACAAACGCCAATCTGTCGGGGAAGATATTCCTGTAAATAATCTGCAATGACCTGATATTTTTGTTTTTCCGCGTTATGGATATGAAAACCTCCCAGAAGTAACTTACAAGGAGATTCAGGAAAGGCAGCCTGAACCGTACGCAAAATATTGGTTATTCCCCGATGAGAACAGGCACTTAATACGGAAAATCCTTCCGGTTCCACCAATACCATCGCCAATTCATCCTGAAAAGTATCCGGTATTTTGCATCCATCTTCTTGCTGAACCCAAAAACGTTCAAAATGGGTATCTGCCTGATTTATAATATCAATAGAGGGAAAAAGGAAAACTCCGGGAAGCAGTTCGGTCTGCTCTGTAATAAAGCGGAAACGGGAACGATCGAGGTTTTGTGTATGCATCATCCCGTTCTCACGTTCATCCTTGAATTTAGGAGAAAAAACCTCACGCTTACAGACAACGGTTGCCCGCGTATTCAATTCCAAAAAATAACGTAGTCCGCCCGTATGATCGCTGTGACCATGAGATAATATCAAATAATCTACTTTTTGCAAGTCAATATGCAACAAGCGGGCGTTACGGATAAACAAGTCGGATGCTCCCGTATCGAAAAGTAATCTATGTTCTTGAGTCTCGATATATAGAGAAAGACCATGTTCTGCCTGCAATTTACGTCCATAGACACAATTCTCCACAAGAGTCGTTATTTTATAGCCCATGATACTTAGTTAGTTATCAAACGAATTATACAAAATAAAAAGTTCTGCCACAAAATTATAATAATTCTGTGGCAGAACAAGCAATCCAGTCAATTAAGTAATCGTAAAAAGGGGAAAATCTGGAAAACATAACCGTCTTTTCCAGATTTCCCGTCAGGTTTTAAAAGTTAAGTTCAAAACTATATCTCAAATATTCGAACAAATCCATTTATCATATTCTTTATGAATATCTTTAATATGGAAAACAAACAGTTACACCATCTTTCCCATATTATATGCTTCCTGCATGTAGGGAGTATCTTTAATCTCTCCTACTTTCCATGCACCGATTCCATAGACCGTCCCTTTTTCCTGTGGTCCTTCCAAGCAATCGAGGAAGCCACGGAAGCCGTCGATAGTACGCTCCATCATTGCTTTATCGTTTTCTGCTGCCGCAATAATGAAATAAAATTCCTTATTAGTTATTTCCGTATAACGTGCGCAACAGCGGTCAATCATAATCTTCATCTGCCCGGACATAGTATAGAAATAAACCGGGGTTGCCATTACAATCACATCGGCAGCAATCATCTTCTCCACGATTTCCGCTGCATCATCTTTCTGTGGACAGGGTTTACCGTACATACTGCAAACACTGCATCCCGTACAAGGATGAACCGTTTTGTCTTTCAGAAAAATCTTCTCTACTTCATTGCCCGCCTCGATAGCACCTTTCATAAATTCATCACAAAGCAAATCCGAATTACCACCTTTACGTGGACTGGACGAAATTATCAAAACTTTTTTAGCCATAACTTTCTTTTATTACTTTTTATTTTCAGAATTCTTTTTATCAATGATTCATGTTGCAAAAATAGACAAATAAAGGTATCCTGCATGTAGATAAATTACAGAGAAAGATACCATAATTACAGATTCTATATTTTGCATTCGTTTTAACAACTTTCTTGTATATAGTTATTCTACAAATAGTTCTGAAAGTTTCTTTCACTAATATATAATTTATATCTTTGCCCGTGATACAGACAACATGATACAATGAAAAAAATACAACTGACCGACTCACATAAAGAAAAGCTGTTTCAAATCCCCTTATTCAGGGATTTACCTTTAAACATCAAAGAGTCCTTATTGGAAAAGCTGGATTTTGTAATCTATGCGGCTAATAAAAAAGAGATAGTCGTTACACAAGGAACACCCTGCAACAAGTTATTTGTACTTTTGGAAGGAAAACTACGTACAGATATTATTGACGGATTAGGTAATGAGGTGATGATTGAATACATTATCGCTCCACGTACCTTCGCCACTCCTCATCTTTTTAATTCGAACAATACTTTGCCGGCTACTTTCACTGCTCTTGAGGACAGTGTGATACTTATGGCAACCAAAGATTCAACCTTCAAAGTAATTAGTCAGGACCCACAAGTTCTTCATAATTTTCTTTGTATCGCAGGTAATTGTAACATCTGTACCGTATCCCGTCTGAAACCTCTTTCACGCAAAACCGTACGGGAAAGGTTCATTGTCTATCTATACGAACATAAGAAAAAAGATGCGTTAGTAGTAGATATCATGCACACCCAATCCCAGCTCGCCGAATATTTAAATGTGTCACGCCCTGCTCTATCTAAAGAAATCAATAAGATGATGAAAGAAGGACTCGTCATCATGGAAGGAAAACGAATCGAGATTTTAGATAAAACAACTTTGGAAAAGTATCTGTAACGACGTATTTAGAAAAATATCCGTAACAACAGACGTAACAATAAGAGTGTACTATCAAGAAGTGGTTAAAACAAAAAATCATCCTCACTTCAGATATACTGTAGTAAGGATGATTTTATAAATTCAAAAACTTTCAAAAACTCTCTCTTTATTTAAATTCTATCTATTCCCTTGGATTTACCACTTCACAAACAATATCTTCGGATTAATATTCAACGATAGCCAACCCCAATCCTGCCAGCTTTTATGATTGCCGGTTTTCACAGCGTCCATCGTCTTCGTGCCACGCATAAAAGAATATCCGGCAGAGAGTTTCACATCTTTCATGATCGACCAGTTTATCTGATAATCGACTTCCGAACCTAAATATTTCTTCAAGTCCTGAACCTTTACGGCTGTGCTAAAGTAGTGATAATTAAGTTCCATATCCACTTTGTCAGAAGCACGGAAACGGCCTCCGATACGGGCATCCATCAATCCAGGGGCATAACCGTTCGCAAAGGTAGAAGCATAAAAATAATCCATTGCTCCATAGAATTTATGATGAGTTCCATAAAGAGGATCGAAAGCTTTGTACTTACCGCCATTTCCCTTATCACCACTTAGATAATCAAAGCTAGCCACAGCTCCCCATGTATGGTCAAACGTATAAGCAGCCTGTATGCTTCCCATCAAAGCTGAAACTTTATCAGCAGTTTTATTCTTACCCATCTGATAGTAGAAAGCACCATCCAGATTCCAGTTACTGTTCTTATAAGTGAGGTAGGTTCCCATTGTTTGTAAGTAACGGGTGTGAGAATCATCCGTAGCTTTATCGCCCGTTTCCAATCCCAAGTTCATAAACAATAAAGAAGCCCCGAACGGAACATTGTCCGCCTTATAGTGATACCAAACGGTTTGCATATTCTTATAAGGCTGTCCCGTAGAAGAATCATAGTAAGTGCCTCCGCTTGTTCTATTGTCATTATTCTGATTAAAAGCAAGAATCAAATGCACTTCATTATTTTTGTTGGCATACCCCAGCTTCAACGCATCGTGGTAACGACCCGCTACATTCCAGTCCAATCCTCCCAAAATACGTTCATCATCATAAATCAACGACTGACGTCCCAGTTGGGCAAAGAATCCTTCGCCAAAGTTCATCTTTGCCCAAGCCTCATTCAGCATAAAACGCCCGTTCTTTTCAATCTGCGGGTCCTGTCCCCAGACACCTACATGCTGTGCCGACATCTTCAGTTCCAGATCCGAACGTTTATAATCCATCGACAAACGCGCGCGGTTATTGATGAAGGACGTAGGAGCCACCCCTTCATCCCGTGGAGTCAAGGCACCGTTCCGATACTCTGCACGAGGTCTGATTTGCATAGACATCGTAAATTCATTCTCTTTCTCAGTGTTTTGTGTGTATGCCATGCTTGGCAATAGCATAAGCAAGAATGACCAATAAAATGTTTTCATTGATAGTGCAGTTTAAATGATTCGATATTTCAATTCAAATTATACGTATGTACACTGACTCCTTGTGCGGACGGAAGATAATTGATTCCATACCAACACATTTGTAATAAGACAAAAGAGACCAATAAAATAACCAATGCCGGACGTGCCTTCAATGGCTTTCCCAATCTGAAATGGATATATGCCAGATAAGCAAACCAAGTCGCCGCTGCCCAGGTTTCTTTCGGGTCCCAAGCCCAGTAGTGTCCCCAGGCTTCTTTCGCCCAGATAGCTCCTGTAAGCATACCTAATGTCATAAATGCCAGACCTACATAAGTGAGGTTATCACACAAATCCATTTCTTTCCGTTCAATCTTTTTCTTCTTGAACCAAAGCAGATAGACAGCCATCACCGTCGCCGCTCCCAACATAGCGTAAGCAAACATATACACAATGACATGAGGAGCAAACCACGGACTTTGCAAAGCAGGCATCAACGTTTTATTGTGAATCTCCGGTTTGAAGATATTGATACAGATAAAGACGAACGAAAGGATGCAACTGAAACTAAGAATCCATTTGTACTTCCAACGTATGTATGTTATCAATCCCGCCAACGGAAGGAAGAAAGAATACCACAGCCGGGTCTCCCCCATGGTCCGCATCGGAGGGCGTTCCAATGAAATCCACATTCCGATAATGAAGCTGAAAAAAATAGCCAACCCTAAGAAAGTAAATCCGTAAGCCCATCCCGGTTTTGTTCCTTTCCAGGCAGCAAAAGCTCCTAAAGCCCAACAAACCAGTGCAGCTATTGCAAATAATATAAAGTACTCCCAATTCATGCTTTGTCCTCCTCTTTTCTCTTTTGTGCACTGACGAACAAGCAGACAGCTCCTGCCATCATCATTATAATTCCTGCGTAAACGAACGGTAGCCACGGATCGCGAACCAGTTCGAAGACACTGACATCACTCCATCGTCCTTTTGTCTCATCGTAGCTAAGTTGATAGATTTTCCATCCTTCTATCTCCATCGGACGGTTCACTTCAATGGTGCCTTCCGTTATCGTTCCTTCTTGTGTATAGATTTTCACTTCCGACGCAAATCGCTGCGGTTCCCGTTCCGGCATCACAAGACTGGTCAAAGAATCCAGCCGGATTGCCTTATAAGGAAAAAGAAAACTGCCACAGCTTACCCAGCCTTCTTTTGTTGTTTGATTCTTCTGATTGACAGCTTTCAGGTAAACAGCATAAGTTGCTCCCATCGAATGAAATTCTGTAAACTTCAAGGTATCTTCAGTAGCCACAGAAGCTGCCATCGGGATAGATTGTTCGATTGTCAATTGCCAGTCCTGCAATGTTCCCTTTATCACTCCCTCTTCCAGCAATACATGTTCAGGAGATTTTTCGGGAAGCGTACGCCCGGTTTCGTTGTCAATCAGCATCAGTTTTGGAGGATATTCGTCGATAGTAAAATCCTTCAGTTCGATAGCCAATGGAAGTTCAATCAGTTGACCTTTATCGTCAGTAGCCCGCCATTCGGCATTGCCCATGCGGGTTGTCATTTTCAACCGTTGCATATCGGCGTTTCCTAAAGTGGCCGCTATCAACGCGACGAATAATCCGATATGATTGAGAAGGAACGAAAGTCGTCTCCACTTAAAAGGAAAGCTGGCACGAAGTATCGTCAGTCCCAATGCAGTGACCATCCAAAAGTAAAGCAGAACGAAAGGCCAGGATGCAATCATCTGTGAGAATCCCAGCAAATCCGTTGAAGCATTTGGAGCATGACCGGAAGGAGCTTGCCGGATAAGTCCCATAACTACTGTCATGCCGACCGCCCACAACAAAGCGGAGACGGCAGCGGAATAATGGCTTAACCAACTGAATAAATACACACGTTTACGAAGAAGGTGCATGGCTATCAAGGCAACGATATAAACCAGCAGCACAATCACGTTGACCGGACAGGCAAACAAATCCCAGTTAATAGCACCCACTGTCATTTGCAGCAATATGCCTATTATCAGTAATCCTGCGCCAATCGTCAGCCCTTCTTTATAACTCCACGGTTTGCTCCACATATATATCTATGCTTATATTTGTTTTATATCTGCGCCAAACGTCCATTTTCTTTCGCTTTCTCCAACCAGGCGGGAACCGTTGTTTTCAAGAATTTCTCTTTCGCAGCTCTTTCAGCGTCCATATCCAAGCCGATATATTCCTGTGCTTTTGCCTTCGTCGAGATGTCCGGCATCGGAACATCACCAGTGTATCCGTTCTTCGCCAATACTTTGGATACAGCAAGACGGGCTTGCATAGCACGGTCGAGTCCGTGAGAAAGGATTCTCTGAATTTCCTGCGGTGCATGGAAAGAGCCGCCGTGTGAAGCCACTCCGAAATCCCAACGCCATTGTGCCTGACGAATCAGTGCGAGCACATCTTTCATCTGTGCTTCCGTAGCACCCTTATCCCAAGCAAATTTAGCTTCGATATGCGCCTTTGCCAATTCCTGTTCCAGACGGTTACGGATTTCATTCGCTTTACGTTGGCGTTCGTATACGTTATTGCGCAAAGTCTCTTCGCTCTCACGATGGCAAACCTGGCAGGTACGATCAATCATAGCCAACGGACTCTGAATGTGGTGATCGCTGAATTTCACACCGCCTTCACTCTTATACGGCATGTGGCAATCGGCACAAGAAACACCTCTTTGCCCATGAATACCCATTTGAGCAATCTCATAATCAGGATGCTGTGCTTTCAGAATCGGAGTACGACTCAATTTATGGATATAATCATAGAACCCGGCCTCATCATAATAAGCCTCCATATCTTCTACCGTGAAACCTTTATCCCAAGGGAAAGTCAGGTATTTGCCATCACCTTTGAAGAAATATTCAACGTGACATTGCGCACAGACCAATGAGCGCATTTCTTGCAGAGTAGCTTTGGTGATGTCTTTACCCTGACGTTGGAAAGCCTCAATCAGAGCCGGACGACTAATATGAAGATTCATTGTTTCCGGGTCGTGGCAATCAGAACAGCCAATCGGATTTACGATTTCGGCCCCCATAGCTCCCCATTTATTATTATAGAAAGAATCGACACCCAATGCTTCCATCATACGGGGAACATCCGGACTTTTACAAGTCCAGCAAGTAGACGGTTGCGGACCATCCGTCGGGTTCACAGGTGCACCGGTACGTAACGATGCCGTAATATCCTCAATAGCATGCATGTGCCCCCGTGGAGTAGAATAATCTTTAGAGAAAGCGTATCCCGCCCATAGAATCACCATTTCAGGACGTTTTTCCAAGGCATCCACAGCTATATTCCCATTAAATTCGCTTTCAAAGTCAGTCTTTGCAGTTTCCGTCCAAGTTTGATATTCACGGGGGAAATCATCCTTGAATAGTTCATTTCGCGCTTCAATCCCCTTGATGACGTTTTTACGGTTGTTGAAAATGCTGGCAACTTCCGCCCTCCGTTCCATCAACGCAGAAACGCATAATCCCAAAACAAATACAACGACCATTGAACCTCCGAACAACAGCCATCCTTGCCATGATTTTAATTTCTTTTCCATTGTATATCGGTTTTATTATTTTATTACGTATTTCATTTCCTATTTATCTTTCTGATTCACCATCTTCCGGAGCCATTCGGGAACGGGCGATTCCGGAAGAGGAACAATAGCTCCCGGAGTGCCGGACAGAGAGTTTTTTCCACCATGAGGAACATCACGATGGCAATCCCAGCAAGCCTTCCCCTCTCCTACTTGTGACATCATATAATCAATCTTCCCCGTCTTCACAAATTCCGTATTGAGTTGTGTATGACAGCGAATACAATTATTCATTATCACTTCGGAACTGGCTTCATGAGCCTGAATCACCTGCGGCTCGCTTTTGGTAAGAAATGCAGCTACGTGTTTCATTCCGTCCATCCCTTTAAAGGTCCATTTTTTCACAGCATTTTCATGCGGCACATGACAATCATTGCAGGTGGCATTCCGGGCATGTGAGCTATGAAACCAAGTTGCATAGTAAGGAGTCATAATATGACAGTTCACACAGGCAGCCGGGTCATCTCCAAGATAGGTATGCGCCCGGAGCATGTACATAAACAATGCCCCTCCACCCACAATAACACCGCCAATGATGACAGCCGCTACTTTCCATTTAAAAGAAGGAAAGAATCGATTTATTATTGGAAACTTCATCATACGAAATAGAATTTTTCACAAAAGTAAAGGATTGGAAACAAAAAAGGTGTAATATCTATTACACCTTTCGAAAGAAAAAATACTCTTTATACAAAAAACAGCCTATCTATCGTCCTGTAGCCAACAGATATTCCAGTTCCTTTATATAGTTGTCTATTCATTATGATGGTGGTCTTCATCTTCCACCTCATTGCTCAATTTAATATTGCGCGCGATATAAGATTCGTTGCCTGCGGCATCTGTGCAATAAACCATCAAATGATAATCCCCTGCAGTCGCATTGGCTGGTATTACAATATCGTGATGATGAATATGTGCTGTTTTCTGTCCTGACACATCATACGATCTGTTAAAACTAAAATCTACTGTTTCCTGCACAGCCCTACTATTACCGCCGTGTGAATGATGGTCGAAATTGCTATGAATTTCGATCTTATAGGATTTCAGCATAACATCATCCGACAAATCCATTTCAAAATGAACTCCATGTTCGTTTCCGATCTCCAATGCCTGACCTTCTTCCGGTTCATGAAGTTCAATCAAAGGTTTGATCGTATCGCTGGAGTCATCATTATCACAAGAGGAAAACATGAAAGTAACTGTTGCCAAAAGGCTAACCATTGGGAGATAAAATTTATTTTTCATTTCAGTAATTTTTTAAATGGAACTTTGATTAATATCTGGAAGTTACGTCCCGGTTCGGGAATCTCAACTTTCCTGTAAAAACTAAGATGATTGTAATATCGGGTATTGAATATATTCCGGGCGGTCAGGGTAATTTCAATTTCATTATTTCCACCTATCGGAATGTTTAAAGATCCGCCCAAATGGAAGAGATTTGCTCCGGCTGTACGGTCTTCGTTACGGTCCACTCTATTTTGCCGAGCAATGCTCTGCCATTCTGCATACAACATATACCGGTTCTTTTGCCAGGTTAATGTATTGCGCATAACAGGTGGCGGCGAGAAACTCAATGGAATATGTTCATCAC
Source organism: Bacteroides sp. AM16-13 (assembly GCF_003602705.1). NCBI lineage: Bacteria > Pseudomonadati > Bacteroidota > Bacteroidia > Bacteroidales > Bacteroidaceae > Bacteroides > Bacteroides sp. AM16-13. Next base: position 23,537 of record NZ_QTLK01000038.1, on the reverse strand, counting down.
AATTATAGGTGTAAACGTATTCAGCGGAAATCCGATAATTGAAGTTACGCAGAAAATCAACATCTACGGTAGCTTCAGTTCCTGCGAACAGTGCTTCCGCTCCGGTATAGCGATAGATTTGTCCGGCATGAGGCAATACAGACCACTCTCCGGTAGGACGCAGAAAGATGTAATTGCTGAACCAACTGACAAATGGAGAGACGGAGAAAGAAATTCTCCGGTACTTCAGATGATAAGAAGCGTCCAGTTGCCAGCCCTGTTCCGATTTTAAATTGGCATCTCCCTGTTCATGGCGGAAAGTGCCGTGATGTACTCCGTTGGCAGCCAACTCATTCGCACCGGGCAGGCGGAAACTACGCCCGATATTCACCTTTACCAGATGCTTGTCGGAGGGAGTCCATACCAATCCCAGAGAAAGAGAATAATCACCATAGTGTTTTTTCACCTGGTGACTGTTCCACTTATAAAGGTCTATCTGTTCCTGGGTATATCCCTGTTTTTGAAGATAATCGGCAAGGTAAACATCTTCATGCAAAGAAATATTTATGTATCCGTAGTCATACCGAGCTCCTCCGCTGACGGAGAGCACATTGTTAGGTCTGTACGTTGTAAGCCAGAGCATTCCGGTGGTGGAACGGTGATATTCGGGCAATAAAAACGAATAGCCGGCAATGTCATTCCGTTGATGCTGTCCATCCCACCCCAATGTATGTTCCCATGAAGAAGATCCGATAAAACGAGCTTTCACTGAAGCACTGAAGGTGTTCAGATTAAATGCGAGTTCTTTGTCGGGGTCTTTCTCTGGTGCGGGTTGCGAGCCATAGTGAGTATGGAAAGCACTCCATTCTTCACGGTGATTGTTCTGGAAACCCAAATCACCTGACAAGATCAGTTTCTCCCACGCATATTGCTGATGGATGGTCACCTTCAGGTGATTCACTTTGCTATAAGGCAATTCGATATTACGGCTATCTCCATCATCTTCCACACGGGACGCATCGGGTATGCCATGCGCTCCGGGGAAGAAACCTGTCTTTTGATAGACATTACTCACGGAGAAATTCGCTCTATATGCCCTTCGCTGATATTGGGTAAAGAGTCCGATATTGCGTTCAATGCCTGCTGTATTCTTCAGTTTACGCCCATAGATGGGGATTCTCTGTGTCAGGTAGACAATAGAATCCGTAGGAATATGATAGTCGCCGAAGTGCTGTTCCGAATAACGAATGTGAGAGTACCAGGCATTTTTTTTGATTCCCAGCATCAGTGATCCTCCGACGGTTCCATTGACTGATTTACCAAGCAGTGTGACATCTCCAAACACCCGATTATCCATAGGCACGGCCGGTGGAACGACATCTATCACTCCTCCCATCGCATCACTACCATAAAGCAATGAGGAAGGGCCTTTCAATACATTGACCGCTCCGATGTTGAAAGCATCCAGCTCTAAACCGTGGTCGGCTCCCCATTGTTGTCCTTCCTGCTTGATTCCGTTTTCCAATACAGCAATCCGGTTGAATCCCATTCCGCGAATCATCGGTTTGGAAAATCCCGAACCGATATCCATTGCCTGCACTCCGGGAATGTTCTCCATCGCTTGCATGAAGTTTCCTGTAAAATGTTTGCGCAGAAAATCCTGATCTGCTATATCAACCGTAAGGGCAGACTTTTTCACTTGACGCTGCTGGTACGTTTCGGTCACCACAACATCAGGCAAAAGCATACTCTTGATTGAATCGGATTTCTGTGCATGGACGGATAAGGTTATAAATACCCCTATTACGCCCGAAATAATTCCGATACGCATCAATTACAATCTTTTATATAATGTGCAAAATGAATAGGAGGACAGATTGAAGGTCAATCTATCTCCTTTGAAAATATGATTATGTAATCAAGCAACGGGAGGTCCGCGTAAATGATGCGAATAAGTTCGTTTGCAAACAACCTTATCCTGATAAATAACCGGCTCGTATGGGACGAGCGTCAATGTACAATGAAATTCTACCGGTTGAGGTTCCGTAAAAAGAGAAAGGGAGTATTTACATATCGCACAATCATCAGAAGGATTATGGGAATGTTTTGCATGGGAACATGATGTCTCATCTTCACTTCCATGATAGTGAAAGGTTTTCACCACAAAGAAGGGAATGAATGTCATCAACAACACCCACGCTATATATACCTTTATGTTTCTCTTTTGATACATTCTCCCTCTATTGATAATATAGAATAGCGAGGACAAATATAGATGTATGAAAGAGAAGGTGCAAATTATCAGGCTTAATATGTGTTATCGTGAACGATCAAAAAGAATCAATAACACACCCTATTCGATTTTAATCTCTTTCAATGCCAAAATGGAGATATACACAACTATGCCAATAGAATATTACGCATTATTTTATCAGGAAAAGCCATATAATATTTATCTTTTAAAGTTATCACTCCATAAAAGAATAAAATAATAGGATAAAATCTTATATCAAAAACTCTCTGTTTATCAAGCTTCTTTGAGAGGTCAGAGAAATTATAAGGCAACTCATCATCAATAATCAATGCATCCAACATCGCTTTCGCGTTATCCAGTGAAAGGGTAAGCCGACGAATCCAATTAATATCGGTACGTAGATTTTCATCCACCAGTTCGTCGGGAATACTACCGGCATTGGCCGCAAACTTCTTGAAGAAATAAGTCAAGATAGTAGCATTGAACAACCGGTCACCATTGGGACGGAAACGATAACCATCATAGTTACTTACAATTAGCTGCCAGATTTCATCAAAACGTTCTTGTCCTGTGGAGTATTTATCAAGTACATAACGTAAATATGTTTCTGTCTCTTCGTATGTAAACCCGAGCATATTCAGGAAATTGGGTTCCAATGTCAATATCTCTGCTATGTTATATCCACTGGTCAAATCATCCATCGTAACAGGTAATACACCTGTACAGAAACAGGTACGGATACTCCCCTCACCTATTCCGGCTTTTATCACTTTAAAGAAAGTACGCAAAAAACTGTCATTCGTCGTCACTTCCTCATAAAGCGGATCGTTGTATGCTGTAAGCAGCTGATTAGTGAAGTTATCATATTCATCAATCAATAGATAAACTTTTGGAAATTCATGAGAACGAGCATAATTAAGAACTTCTTCCAACATTTTGGAAGCGTCTCCCCGAGTAGTAAACTGAAAATCACCGAACAAATCTCTGTTATGCTCTACCATCACATCTACCGGGCCACAGTTCAAATCATTAAAGTTTTGAGCCAATCCTTCAATAGTATCCGCCATTACCATTTTCGAAAAATCGTAGCGAATAATCATATAACTGTTATGCTCTTTTGTCGGATGGTTACCTATCCAGGTTCCCCCAAACAGTTCTTCAAACCGATGCGCTTTTGTACGGTCATAATAGCAAGCTAATGTAGAAACCAACAAACTTTTTCCAAAACGACGGGGACGGAGAAATACAGGAGCATTATAATCCTCTAATTTAGGAATATAATCAGTCTTATCAACATAATAAAAACCACGTTCACGCAAATCTATGAAATCCGCTACTGCATAAGGAATAGTTATTCTTGCCATAATCTTACTATTTTCTCTATATACAAACAAAGGTACAAAATTGTTAGCAAAAAGAAGGACAATTACTTATTATAATATTATTCTTCCTGTTTCCATACATAAAACACATTCCTTCCCGCCCCTCTCTTACGCAGTTTTCCCTCCTGAATAAAAGTATTCAAATCATCAACAGCTTTCAGCCGGGCTACTCCTGTCAGCCTGCTGTATTCTATGCGGGTGATTCCTCCATTCTTCTTCAAAAACTCCTGTAACATTTGAAGACGTTGTTCAATAGGTATCTCCGTTTTACTGACAGTCCGTCCCGATTTGGGAACACGTTCAAGTCTCATTTCCCGTCTTACCTTCAATTTAAAATTTTTGGAGGTACGCAGGTGTACATTGTCAAAACAGATAGATTCGGAACGGATTTCTTTTTTAGTCATTACCTTTTGGGTGCATTTCAAAGAGACACTAAGATGTCCCAGCTCTCCAAGCTCCACAATATAGCCACGCGCCAAGAGACTACCAAGTTCATCTATTACAGCCCCCAACACCCCGTCAACCATATTCTGGGGAAAATGTTGATAACGTGACACACGTTCTATAAACTCTTTTTGGGAATAAGTCCCGCTCGGAACTATCCGCGCATGAAGGGGTTGCTTCTCGCCGGTATTCTGAACGTCCGGTGTCTCATACAAATCATAATACGCACTCATAAGCAGCTATATTTTATTGATTATCATTTATCATTTTCTTGCCTGATATTTAATCTCTCTTATACCAATCATTAGTTCTTGGCTAGCATATATTTATTCGTCTGACTATAGTATAATTTGCATCTGACTATAGTTATTCTTTCGTCTGACTATAGTTAGACGAAAAAGCAACTATAGTCAGACGATTAGTTTATTGCATACAAAGATATACTTTATCGCAATACAACTTATAAATATTAGGAAGAAAAGATTCAGTTAATCGCTAGAAATTAATCACCCAACAGCAACTTAGTCACAGCAGCCGTATTCAATGCCCATTCACGGGTATATACTTCATCGGCTTCCGGTGTATCAGCCAACTTCAAACCCTGTGCTTGTGCTTTGATTGCCAACAGTTCGCCCACAGTGGTTTTGGCTTCCAGTTTATCCAGATACTTTTCAATAGTCTGTGTATCCAAAGAAAGAACCGTCTGTCCGCCGAAAGGAATTTCCAACCATACCACTTCCCGTTCCTTCACTTTCAGGACTCCGAAAACAAGTCCTTTCTGCACGCTTTGAGAAACTCGCACCTGATGCTGAACACAAGAAGGGTCATAAGCCACTCCGTTTCTCTCCGATATTTTCATCGGGTAAGCGGAGTTCATCCAACCTACCACCAGATTAGGAGAGATAGCCCCATTACTATACGCATTGCAGGTGAAAGCAACATATTGCGCACCTACACGGTTCAACTCATTCAAATCCAATTCGATATACTCGGCAGTACCTTTCTTGTCGGGGATGCTTCGGATATCTCCGCTATGTTTAGCACCAATAGCTTTCAGATTAAAGTAGGAACACACTTCTGTCGTTGAAGGCAAAGCGATATGACAGCTCAAGTCCATATCCAAATGCTGTGCCGGAAGCCCTTTTCCCCATTGCATAAACAATCGAACTTTATCTCCTTCCACCGGGAAACGTGTACCCTGCAAGGCACAGGAAGTATCCTGAACCGTTTCGCTACGGTCGCCGATAGACAATGGAATATGAAACAACATAGGATCAATATACATACTTGCGCTTCCACTTCCGGCACCCGCATTGGCAAAGCGGGTAGCAACAACCTCTTTACACAAATCCTGTACCGCTTTTACCATTTCTTTAAGCTGGTCTTCCATATAAAGACTCACCAAATAGTGAGGCTCTATCAAAAGCGCATTACCACCTAAGGGTTTCACCATTCTCTTATGTCCTTGCTCAAAGTAACTCTCCGCATACATACCCAAAGTGACCACCAAACGAGCCGGCAACAAATGAACGACTTCTTTAAATGCCGCCAACGTTTCTTCCGGACCGAACCAAAGCATATTGGCAAACAAGGAACGTGCAAACATACCCGGACGTTGCTTCAACAAAGCGAATGTCTGTGCCGCATCTGCTTTCAAACGGCTACGTTCCACTTCTCCCTGCCAAACTGTATATGCCTGACAGTAGAATACGTCCATCAACTCTTTCAAATTTTCGAATCCCGGTTTACGAGCATATTCCGCCAAACGCAATGCACGTATCATACGTACCCACATTTCCCTTTTCGAATGCATCATTTCACAAGACTTCTCCGGTGTCATCGCCAAATTGTTCAACCAAAGAGCCACCATTTTACACTCGCGACGGGTATATTTCAGTTTTAATTCTTCCCGCTTTGCCTGGGCAGCCGAACGGCTTTTATCCAAAGCATTGCACAGATGTGCATTGTTTCTACCCGCTTTACGAATGAGGGCCTTCGGCTCTATGATTTGCAAGAATCCGGTTTTCTTATACCACAAATAACGCAATATATCATTCGGAGCAGAGAAATAAATCTGCGCTTCCTGTGCCCTATCCTGCTCTACCAGTGTGTCGATCACCAGCATTAGAGTTTCTTTCATCTTGATTCCGACTGCCGGCAACGGAAGTTCAGCCAGCAAGATTTTCAAGCTGTCCGCTTGTGTTGCATCAAGGGCCGTACGTGATTCCAGCAAGTCACCAAAGAAAACATTCAGCTCTTTTTCCTGCCAAAGTTCCAACACTTTCAGTTTACTGGCTTGTCCGAAATATTCTGTAGATGCCGTTTCAAACGGAGTTCCGCAGAACGGACAACCGTTGTATCGTTCCAAGGGGAATGTATTATCAGGAATCACGTGTCCGCAAGATAGTTTCACACCTTTCTTACTATTGAACATATTAGCAAGCCATGTAATCCAATGATCCAAACGTGTTTCTCCGGTAGGTGTATCCCAGCCTTTCACCAATGGAGCCCAGTTGAGTGACACACCCAATACTTCTTTCATCACCTGAAGAATCTCCACCTGTTGTGCCGGATACAACTGATTGACAGCATGCAGCAACTCTTCGGATAAGCTATATCCCACTTTTCGAAGTTGAGCAACCAATGTTACAGTAGTCGAAGTCAATGCTTCGCGCTTTTCAGTTCCTTCTATCGCTGGCAAATAAATTGCATGTTGCCTGATAGATACTTTCAACAAATCTTTTTTCATACGTTGTGTTTTTTAAGTAAGGTAATCGGAAGACTGTGAATCAATGGTGCATTCCTGCGGTTTTGAAGTAAGTCTTCCTTGACCTTAGTTTATAAAAAAGAGGTAGAACAGGCCGGAGTCGAACCGACGACCGTAACTACCCACTGAGCTACTGCCCCTTTGCGAAACTGGAAAAACGGATAATCGTACTGGTATGTTCTACCTAAAAAAGTGTGTTGAAGTAACCTGTACTTGACCTGTTTTCTTGTTTCTTCGACAAAGATAGATGCAGTGATGCGCAGTCTTTTTGCGTAACTCAAACTTTTTTTTCGGAAAAGGGGCCACTCTCTATATGATTTAAAATATAAAGTATCTTGTTTTATATTTCTTGTTTAATAAACGCTGGCCGATTGAATAACAATCTTTTCCAGCAACTTCTGCATCTTTCCAATCACCGGTTCTTTATCAAGCCCATATTCTGTCGCCATCACATCTTGAGCATTCTTGCCGTGGTCGAATTTCGCAAATACTGGGATTCCCATATTTTTCAATGTTTGTTCGATACGCGCCATTGTCTCTACTACACCGAACTGGCTTTCATAAGTGTAAAGCAAGTTATTGGCTGCCAAAGGATGAAATTGTATAGGATAAAGGAAAAAACTAACAGATTCCTTTGTGAATAATTAGACAAAACCGTATCTTTAGAGGCATAATTATATACAGCAAAACAATATGAATATAATTTACTGATAAACAAAACATTAAAAGTCAGAATAAGAAATTATAGCATATAGTGTAAATTTATCAAATATTGTAATTGGATAGACAAGGAGACAACTTATAGGTAGTCATATAATATAGATAATATGCCTGATAAAATAAAGAATATAAAAACAACAGCGATGTACGTCCATATAGCAAACACTTACAAAAGCAAAATTAAAAGCCTGTTGGACGATATTTTAGAAGAAGAGATTTAATTAAATACTTAGAAAAAACAACAGCGAAACATTAAATGACCGCTGTTAGCATAACGTTAGCATTGAAAATAAACTGAGAACATGATCCAATTAAAAAGAAAAGAAGCTATTAGGTTAATAAAATACCACCATCTTCTCCATTTATCAAATGAAGAAAAGGCAGATATAATATCTGATTATAATTCCAAAGTAAAAGTATATAACAAAAGCAACAGTTTGGATTTTAAAGAGATTCAAAAATATAGTAATAATAAGTATATACTTGATCGATTTTCATATAATGATTTAGTTACTAATGAATACATTGAAGAGATTTTCTTTGCTTTATATAATATTCATATTGAGTTAATTGATAAGCCGGTGTCATTATTAGGATATTGTTGTCCATGTTGTAACTATAAAGTATATAGAAAAATGGAAATATTTGATATTTGCCCTGTTTGTATGTGGGAAAATACAAATACTGGAGAAGATCAATATAGTGCCCCTAATCGTTCTACATTAAAAGAGTATCGACAAGCGTTTTTAAATAATCAAAAGTTAGAGCCTAATAATCTTAAATATATACAGTATGAATTAGGGAGTATTTAATTGGGAAACAATATATCAAAATCAACAATAAAAACATCATGATAAAGTAAAAATAAATGCTAACAAACGGCTTAACTTCCGAAAAGTTAGTTAGCCGATAGACATTAGCAATAAATCAATAATAAAATGGAAGATATAAACATAAAAGATTTAGAGGTGCGAAAAGAGATCGCATGCGGAGATATTATCATCAAGCTATACACGCCACCTGTTAAACAAAGGTACAACAGGAACATCACAGGCGAAAATATTGATGGAGAGATTCTTTGGCAGATAGAAGATGTGAGACCAAACGTCGACTCCCCCTTTATGAACATAATACTTTATGATGAGAAAAAGATAGAGGCATATAACTGGGAGGGCGTCTTCTACTATGTCCATATATATACTGGTAAAGTGGAGTCTATTCCAAATCAAAGACCGTGGTGAAACAAAAAACATTGCTAACAAGCACCTGTTCCGCCTAACGGCGGCAAGCTGCAAGCCATTATCGGTCAAACAATAAAAAGAAAAAGTTTATGAAACTACGAGAAGAAATAGAACCTAAAATTATTCAAATAGAAAAAATATGTCCGCAAATATCGAGGTTACTACGTGGGTATGATAGTGAAAAGGACAATAAATGTTTGAATATAATAAAGAAAATTTCTGAATTAACTCACAAAGTTATTACTAAAGATATTCTTTCTGAATATATGGAAGATGACTCTATTTGTATGGTTGCTCTTAGGCTTTCAATAGGGACTCCACCATTACTCCATATTCCATTATCGTGTGACGAACTTCTTGAAATCATACAAAGAATACATTCTAAGAATTATGTCGAATATAAAGTTAAGGCTTTTCCTGAAGATGAACTTTGGTGGGTTCTGTCACACGATTATTATGTTCCGTTATTGGAAAAAAACATGGAATTATCAGAACCTTCGCTTATTCGTGAAATGCTATATCAAGAAACTGTATTTGACAGTTTGCGGTATAAGCCGGAAGAAGTACTTGAAAAAATTTTAGGTGTAATGAAATAGACCGATAACAAACAGCAAACCGACTGAATAAGCGGAACGCTGTCAAACATTAGCTGCCAATTAAAAAAATAATGAATATGGAACTGATACAAACTTTTAAGAAGTCATATTTTCTAAAGATGTCGAACGATAAACATTTGATTGCACAAGTTAACAGTAGTCAGATAAACATCTTTGAAAATGAAACATATAAGCATTTAGCACAATTCAAAGAAGTAGGCAATGCTTCTGTTTTCTTTTCAAATGACAGCAACTTGCTCTTGGCAAAAGATAATGATCGTAAACTTGTTGTGTATGATTTGGCAACTATGTCAATCCGTTGCAAACTCAAACCGAAAGTAGGCAGTTCAAATGGTGATGGTGACGCTTGTATTTCACATGATAATAAGTATATCATTAATTTGGGGTATGATTTTCCATACGGCTATATATCGGTTTATGATATTGAAAACGGAAAGGAAACAAGATTTCGTGAAGATATGAGAGAAGTGTATAACCAAATACGTTATATCCCTTCACGCCAATTATACTTCATTGATGGGTTTCGCAGACCGAACGAAGGGACAAGTGAAAAGAATAGGTACTTCTATCTTTGGTTTGATATGGACAACAGAACATTTGAACAAACATTCTGTGATTTGGACGATGCAAATTTTCTGTATAGTGAACATTTAGAGCAAGTGTTATACTTTACAGAAGAGGGCAATCTTGCTTTTCGCATTTTGCCCTTGAATATAGAACTGCCGATTAAACACCAACAAGGCTGTTTGGATATACAACTTTCGCATAACAACAAGATGATTGCCTTATATCAAGATAATAATCTAAAACTTTGTACGTTCCCTAATATGGAAATATTGGCTGAATTATCGAATATCGGCTATGGTAATATTTCCTTCTCTCCTGATGATAAAGAAATATTAATTGCAAGTACAATAAAAGGGCTTATTTATAAATTGGAAAAGTGCAGCTAACAAGCACCTGTGCCACCTAACGGCGGCAAGCCGCATAACATTACCAACAGAGTAAAAAAATGAAAGTATTATAGAATAGCAACAAATATGATTAATCAAACCAAGATTTTTAAATTTATAATCCCTATTGTAGTATTTATTCTATTGTATGCTGTCTCAACAATTAGAAACAACAATGTAAGAAAGGATGGCATATATTCTATAGTAACTCTTGTTAAATACAGTTCTGCTTATAGAGGGCAAAGTGCAAAATATGAATTTGTATATAATAAGACTTTATATAAAGGAAGTTTTTTTATATCATTTGCCGAGAGTAAAAACACTCCAATCGGAACCCGTTACTTTGTAACATTCTTAGCCCAAGCCCCCGACCGACATCTTATATTAGACAGCGTACCATCTTGGTTTACTCTAAAAGCACCAGATAAAGGATGGAAAACATTACCTACACAAAAACAACTACGAATAATGATGAAAGATAGCTTGAATTAAAATGCTGCCACCGGACATTAACTTGATAATAAATAAACGAAAAATGAAACAGAAATACTATATAATCAAACTCTTATTGAAAATATGGTTTGGAATATTATGTATTAGTCTATTGTGTACCACGGGTATTCTTTGGCTAAGGACTCAAAATATAAAACCTGTACCAGATATGGATGTTTCTTATAGAGGTATGGCATTGGCTTGGTCAATTTTGGGAATTTTGGCATTATCTACCGGAGCAATCACTTTGTTCTTGAACTGCTTTGCAAGAGTTAGAAACAGCATACTGTATAGTTTCCTATCATTTTTTCTTATTCCTATTTTGATAATTTTATTTTCTGGAACAATGTGCTTGTATGATACTACAATACCATTTTTACTTTGTTTATTGGCGTCATACATATTGTTTAGAAATAAAATAATACAGAAAACAAGCGGATGAATCGCCCTGATGGTCGATTAGCCACCAGACGTTATCAGAATATATATGATAAAAATCAGAGTATAGGATTGAAGCACATAACGTATATTTGCAGTCTACTTCAATGAAATAGATGAAATCATAAAAGTAATTTGAATATGAAACACTTTAAAATAATAACGATGGGAATACTTGCCTCTATTCTGAGTTTACTGGGATGTGGATATGGAAACAAGCGAGCTACGCAGAGTGAGAGTATAAATCCTTATATTCCGGTAGCCGCACAGATTACAATGGATAAGTTGCCGGGCGTGCTGAAAAACGTAAAGGCAGGACGAACGGAATATGATTTTACGGGTATCTGTGCCAATGGTGTGGATTGTATCTATTTCATGCAGGATAACGGAAAGTTCTACATTGATTTTGAAGCCATGAGCAAAGACCAACTTCCCTATCTGGATACATTGAAGCAGTTTGCCAAAGAGCATAATTACCCAATTATCGAAACGACCTATAACAACACGCCCATAGATTACGATCATGTGAAATTTGCTCCGGTTCTAAGCCTGAAAGTCAATGCGGATATTGACAGCATCGTTCATGTTGGAAAATTGATTGAACAAACCATTTTCAAGAATAACGATCAGACCATTTACGATATAGTGCCTTAGAGGGTATAAGGAGAATATAAAAGAATAATGATAAAATGAGAGATAAGGATTCCGGGAAAAAGATATTCTGGATTTACCCTACAAATAAGTTTGTTTGGGCAGGAGTTGTCATATGTAGTATATTCTGTGCATTTATGATCTACTTTTTATGTGTAGCCAATTTAAGTGAGAATAAAGTCCTCTTTATTTTCCTGTTGCCCATATCTTTGTCTATCCTGTTAATCTGTTGGGCACTACCCAGTAAGATTTTGCTTTGCGAAGATAGAATAGAAGCACGAAGCCTGTTCGGGAAAAGAAGCATCCAGGTGGATGAGATAAACTCGTGGGGAGTTGTGCAAATGTATAAGCCCTACCGTTGTAAAGAGGGTATTTATTCTTACATACCTGCCAAGTCATTCAAACCTTCCCGTAAAATAGAGGAGAACATGATTTTCTCGTATAGCCTGTTTTTATCCAATATTCCGCACTATGACGGGAAAAAGAAAAATTCGTCCCAAACAGATAAAACTATTTTTGTCAGTTATCGGAAAGAAGTGTATATTGCATTGGAAAAGTATCTGAAAGAAAAAAAATAATGTATTAATATTAGTATATATGAAAGAATTTGGAACTATCGGAGATTTAATCAATGCTTATAAAGCAATACCATGTGACGCTTATATCTATTGCTCAAAAAGTGTTATTGAAACAGAGAACTTGGAGAATGGCAAATATTTAGTCATTGAATCGGAAGAAGAGGATGGATATGTGGAAACAGAAGATGGTGAAGTCCCCAAACAAGCATACGATTTGGGCATGAGTTCGTTGGTCGATGTTGAAACATTTAAGGATATATTGAGCTTTCAATATAAATTGAATCCCAAAACATTATACAAAGATTGTATAAAGGCTATTGAGTATTATCTAAGTAATGATGATTTTCTGGATGAATGAAATCAATCTTATGAAAAAGTTATTGTATTTGCTTGTCATGCTATTGATATTGGCGGCATGTAACCCAAAAGTTGAATTGACCAGTGCCGGAATGTACCCGAACTATCAAGTGGGTGAAATAGTAAATCTTATTCCGGTGGATTCTCTGACTTATGGGGACGTAATCGCATATCATTCATACATTCCCGGCTTTCAGGAAAGGGCATTTAAACGAATTGTCGGACTACCGGGCGATACTGTCCGCTTTCAGGATCAGCAATGTATCGTGAACGGCAAAAAGTGTGAATGGGTATTCATACGGAAACTTTTCTATGAAGAAGATGAATGTGAAGAGTATTGCGAAAGTCTGCCCAATGGCATGAAGGTGAACATATGTAAAAGCGTTGTACCCATAGATTCGGCAACGGCTACCACGACTGCGGTTGTCGTCCCGGCGGGCAGCTACTTCGTTGCGGGGGATTACAGGGGCGGCTCGATTGACAGCCGTTCGCAAGGATGCGTAGCTGCGGATTCAATTATCGGGAAAGGTGTAAAAAGAAAGTAAGTACAGGGCTTTAGTTCCGATTTATTATGCTGAATACAATGAATAAAAGAATTATTTCATTTATCTGTGTAGGATTGGTCGCAACAAGTTGCGTATCCTCACTCTGTTTCTATGATTATTTTGCCAACGATGGCACTACCAGCAATCCCATCTATTGGATTTTCGACTTTTTCCAGTTATCCATACTGCTGGGACAAGCCGGAATAGGCGCTTATGCTATCAATGCGCTTCTACGACAGAAGAAAGAAGCAATTTCTTCTCTAGGATATTTTGCGGCTCACGTATTTCTGCAAAATATAACTCCCTTGCTCCAAGCATGGTCTGCGGCTGTCATTACGGAATATCCGCAATGGTTGCTGATAAGTCAGGTCGGTTTTAGCATTGCTCTTTTTACTGCTTTGTTCATCATTCAGTCTGCATCCTTATTCAAGAAGTCTGGATATATTCCCCGGCTGTTGATGGCTGCATTTTATATCAACTGCGTATATACGGCACTTACCGTCATCGGATTAATTATTACCCTGTAATGATTGCATATAAACAGAATCCAGCACAGCACCTTCCCAATGAATAGCAGGCGGGTATTGTTTCCAACCTCTTTCCGGTGGGGACAGTACCCATGTGGGGACAAACTCGTCCCCCAAAGCCTTATTGTATTCAGGGTTGCTGACGGCATACCTCACTATGATACGCAATGGATTGCTGACACCCAAAAATTTGGGATATGTCGTTGTAGTATTATATTTCACCCCATCCACATAAAAACCGAACTGGCGTACCTTATGTCCCCCTTTAATGACACCCGACACTTTTTCATAAGTGGCTAAAGTGTATCGATTGCCTTCTGCCAACGCACGGGCTTTATGTATGCTATTATACCATGTCCAGCCGGAACCTGACATTGCGAAAAGATATAAAAGGTAAATGGATAACGAAGTCTTTTTCCCATCCGTAGCCCACTGCTTTTTCAATAGCGAGCCTACTATCATAACAAAAGCCCCCACCCCTAACAGGGAGACACAAACCAAAACCGGAATATTCATGTACTCTATCATACTGTTTTAGAATATTCTTTTCTTCAAATAATATACCCAAAAATCAATAGCTTTGCCGATAACGACACCAAAAATACTAAGTGCCAACGCTATGTAAGCTGCAACAATGAACGGTTGTTCGTCTATCCACTTATTGACAAGTACGGACATCCGGGAAAAGACACCACCCGCAACAGTCAGAACGATGGTCAGGGCAATATGTATCTCCACCAGCTTATCCTGTCTGTTTGAATCTATTTCGTCATCTTTTAAATACCTGACAAGCCACAGGCACGGAACAAACAGAAACAACATGAAAAATGCAATAATCGCCATTTCTTCCCCGGAGATTTCATGCAATCCTCTGCCGAAAAAGCGAAAACCGAATATTATTGCTATACAGGAAGTTATCATTTATGCCACTATTTTTAGTTTGTATTCTTAATCGTACATTCTTTCTCAATAGCCTGACAATTCGTTTCCCGGCTATCCTAATTCTTACCACCGAAAGCGCATCTACGGAGAATAGAATTGTATCGGCTTTGTTACTAATAACTCCTGATTCATATCGGATTCTTTAGTTTACAAAGTTACGGATATGACAGGAAAAAGGCAAATTTAAATCAAGAAAAGATAATAAACACGCGGATATACGATATTGATAACAATAACAAACAGCATTTCAATCTGCAAAGCAAACATCCGGAGATACCTGTATCGTTTCAATAGAGATCTACAATTAGACTGATAGGTACTTTCAACTAATCTTTTTTCATACATTGTGTTTTAAGTAAGGTAATCGGAAGACTGTGAATCAATGGAGCATTCCTGCAGTGTTGAAGTAAGTCTTCCTTGACCTTAAGTTGATAAAAAGAGGTAGAACAGGCCGGATTCGAACCAGCGATAGCCACCGTTAAGAAGTAAGCCCCGATTGACCTCATTTCAGATAATCCCGAAGCTACTGTCCTACCTCTATATTTGTTTTTTGTGGAGCAGGCCGGAGTCGAACCGACGACCGTCTCTACCCACTGATCTACTGCCCCTTTACGAAACAGGAAAACAGATAATCGTACTGGTAATGTTCTACCTTAAAGAGTGTGTTGAAGTAACCCGTACTTGACCTGTTTTCTTATTTCTTCGACAAAGATAGGCGTAGTAGTGCGCAACCTTTTTGCGTAACTCAAACTTTTTTGCTGTTTTCTCGAAAAAACAGTAAAAAATGAATAAACAAGACTTATTTTGTAAAAATACAGAAGAAATACGAAGACATATAGGTAATAACTCAACAGTTTTCCTACTTTTGTGTATAGTAGAGACATTAACGCATTAATCTCCCTGCCAACAATAAACACACAATATTTATGAAAAGAGCATTTATCTATAAAGACGAGAAATCTCACAAATTCTGGTGCATTGATTATAGCGGCTATGATTTCTCCGTAAATTACGGCAAGTCCGGCAGTATCGGCAAGTTTGAAATCAAGGAATTTGAAACGGAAGAAGAATGTCTGAAACAAGCTGAAAAACTTATTCGCTCAAAAGAGAAAAAAGGATATGTGGAAGATACCGGATTTGACTTTATGAACAAAATCTATATCGATTCCGAAGAATACGGATTGCATCCCAAAACTTCCCATCCCCGATTTACCGAACACTTCACGGAAGAACTCTATTATGATTGCGTAGACGAAGAAGCACCTTTTGGTAGCGATGAGGGAAGTGATACGTTAGATTCTCTTGAAGAAACGATCAGAAAAAATCCCAAACTCAACTTTCTTGATTTTCCCAAGTATCTAATAGAACACGACTGGGGCATGGAATATATTCCTGTTGAAAGTCTTGACCCCGAAGTGGTTAAAAAACTAGCTTCAAAGAAAGAAATGGATATGACACAAAGCGACATGGTGACTTACGCTACTGCCTTTGGACAAATAAAAATCACTGGGCGTCTCTCACCCAAATTACAAGAACAGGGAGTTAAAGCTATCAAAAGATTAGCTTTACTTTGGGGAAATGGGGTGACCGAGATTCAAAGCAGAATGATTGATGACTTACTTTCATTTCCTATTGATAAGGACTGATAATATGAAACTAATAGGTAGTAAATATATGAGAATAATAGAGATTAGGAACTACACTATGAGGTGTGGTTATTAACGCATTAGCAACAATCAAATCATTATCGTTATTATGGATATAGAAAGAATACTTAAAACAAGAGAAAATGCAATATACTACGGCATTGGTGAATACCAAAAAGACTGCTTTGGTTGGGTTGGTGGAAATGCTCCAGCTTGTTTTGATGATAAGTATTTATCGGACAAAGATAATCTCTATTTTTATCTAACATTTCAAAACCCTTTAAATCCCAACAAGCAAATATCTATTTTCACTCCGGAATTTGATGTTGCATTGGAATATAACACATATCCCGATTGTAAATTGTTGTTGGTTGAACATGAATTAAGTAGTCAAAGCAAAAGTGATAGATATAAACACCCCGAAATAGATGAAATTTATTCAATATACGAAATGAGTACAGAAAAAGATATGCCTGAAAAAAATTGTGCAATCAAATTTGGGGGTAATGTAATGCCTATTCAATGGGGATTAGATAATGATGGTAAAGTGGTTAAAGATGGAAATAGCTTCATTTTTCAAATCAACGAAATTTGCATAAAAGATATTTCTGTTTTCATGGCTGGCTGTATATATGTTTATGGAAAAATTGAAGGTAATAAAGTCACAAATCCATTTGTGGCATACTGGGAATATTCCTAATAACGATAAATTGATTAATTATTTCAAATAGGTTGCTAACAACGAAAGATAGCATCTGACGATGCTCCTTTCTAACCATTATAAGCAATAGAAAAACGGAAACAATATGATAAAATACATTTCGGGAGATATATTACAGAGTAAAGATGAGTACATAGCACAAGGTGTAGCTGTTGGCTCACAAGAAGGATTAGGAACTGGGCTTGCCTTTAAGCTGTCAAGTCAATTCCCTGAAATCCAAAAACTCTTTAAGAAGTACACACGAAACACTAAGTTCCAGGCTGGCAATGTGTTTATAGGAGAAATCAAAGGTTTCTCTCCGGGTATAATCTACATCGCTACACAACCCGATATGTATCATGCGGAACTCACATATCTGAATAAAGGTTTGAAACGCTTGAAAAAAGTGTGCGAAAGCAGAGGTATCAAAACCGTGTCGCTACCGAAAATAGGTGCAGGGCTGGGTAAGTTAGATTGGAATAGTGAGGTCAAACCTTTGCTTGAAAGTATTTTATCAGATTGTGAAACGGTATTCAATGTATATGAAGATTACAAGATTGAATACGAAATTTAGCTTACAACATACACCTGTCCTGCCTAACGGCGGCAAGCTGCAAACCATTATCAGCATAAAACATTAATACAAAAAAGAATGTTGATAATGAAATAGGAAATAAAAGAATTAATTGATTTTTGACTGTAATTTATCTATATAGCTATGTCACTTATTATTAATAACAATTGCCACATGATATGGAACAAAAGAAATTAACTGAATTATCATTAGACGAGCTTTGGCAATTATTCCCCATAACCCTGACTGCACACCAAGACTATTGGGCAGATTGGTATAAGGAAGAAGTGGAGTTGCTGAAAGAGAGACTTCCCTGTATTGAACGTATTAGCCATATAGGTAGCACAGCAATTAAAGGAATTTGGGCAAAGCCTACCATAGATATACTTGTGGAAATCCCAAGAGAAGAAAAAGTCGTCGATTTGAAAGGTACAATTGAAAGATGCGGCTATATCTGCATGGCAGAGAACGACAGTCGCATTGATTTCAATAAAGGTTATACATTACAAGGATTTGCCGAACGGGTATTTCATCTACACTTATGTTATGAGGGAGATAATGATGAATTGTATTTCAGAGATTATCTTCAAACAAATACAGCTATTGCGAAAGAATATGAACGGCTTAAACTTGATTTATGGAAACAATATGAACATGACAGAAATATGTACACTTCCCACAAAGGTGATTTCGTAGAACAATATACACAGAAAGGGAAACTGCTTTTTACAGGCAGATACGACAATAAGTAATAAAAAAGCTCTTCTAAATATAAATCCCAAATAGATATAAGCTTAAGCTAGTATAAAACGATGCAGGCATCTGGAGATACCTGCATCGTTTCAATAGAGATCAACGATTTGCCTTGCGGTTCTTCACTTCTTCCACAAGTTTGGTAAAGGATTTCTCCTTTTTACGTTTCTCATGTTCGGAAGCGGAGAAATGCCACGCTTCCCGACGAAGTTTCAGATAGCTCGCATAAACTTTATAATCTAATACACCACTGTTAACTGCTTCTAAAACAGCACATCCGGGTTCGTTGATATGTTTGCAATCTTTAAAGCGACACAATTCAGCATAATCGGAGATTTCCAACACTTCGGCAAGAGAATCGGGATTGTCAATGGCCAAGCCAAATTCACGGACGCCCGGAGTGTCGATTAAAACACCCGAACTGTCCATCAATACCATTTCACGACGGGTCGAAGTATGACGGCCTTTTCCTGTGGACAGGCTTATATCAGATGTGAGCAATACCGGCTTTTCACAAAGAGCATTCACCAAAGAGCTTTTCCCGACACCCGAAGAACCGACAAACACAACCGTTTCGCCTTCCGATATGGACTTCCGTAACCGGACAATTGTTTCGAGCTGATGAATACTCGTGAAAAATACGGGTATCTGACTGGAGATATGTTTTATTTGTTCCTCAACACTCTGTCTGTCAAAATCTAAATCGGCTTTATTAAGAACCAATACAGAGCTGATATTTTCCTCCATTATCTGAACCATAAAGCGTTCTACCCTGCGAACATTGAAATTATCGTCAAGGCTCTGCACAATAAATGCCTTATCGACATAAGAGGCAATGGCCTGCTTATCAGCAACCGTGCCACTTTTCTTGCGATACAATGTCCGCTCACGAGGCAGCCTATCAACTATAATCCCTTTATGTTCATCGAACGGTTGAAAAATGACCCAATCACCTGTACAAGGTAATTCATCATCCGATTTTCCATACATCATATTTCCCGTGAGTTCACACTGAAACAATCCGTTTCCGGAAATTACCTCGTAGCAAGTACGATGTACAATAGAGACACGCCCATGAGCAAGGGTACTATATATTGATTCTTGTTTTAGCTGATTGAGTTTCTCATTCCAACCATAAATAGTTAGGTTATCGTCGGATTTGTGAATTGTTTGATTTTCGTTATTCATGATCTTAATATATAGAGCGCACACGTTGAAAAGCATAACAATGCTTTTCACACCATTGTACGCAAGTTAAAAATTGAATTTATAAAAATATAGAAAACACCCTCGAATGGAATCATCCGAGAGCAAACGAAAGGACAACCTGTGTCAGAAACACAGATTGTTTATCAAACCAAATCCGATTTATTATTTTTAGTCATGCCACAAAGATAGGCATTTTTTATTTGATGGCAAAACGGGCAGTCATTTCATATCTCAACTTGATGACACGGTACTGTTCGGTAGCAGCCGTCCCCATGCTGACATTGCTCTGTGCCTGAAAAGGAAGATAACGGCTTATATTATTATCAACAGGTTCTATAATACGGATCACTTCACCCAATTCCTGCCCCATCGCTTCCACCAAGTAAGATGCTTTTTCACGGGCAGCTTTCAATGCTTCAATCTTACCTTGCTTCCGATACATTGGCAAATCCTTATGCTTCAATTCTCCGATGCGCATGGACTCAATTCCCCATGTGTTGACAGAACGGATAATGGAATTGATCTGCTCAAAATCGGTCAACCGGATATCCAATTGCTTACCTATCAGAAATTCCTTTCCTCTCTGGCGCCAATAATCCCCTATTTCCTGTGTACGGATAGCATCATCCGCTATTCCGATTTTGCGCAAACTCCGACGCAAATCCTTTTCAATCATAGCCAATGGCACTTTTGTCCGAAAATCTTCTTCTTTATTAGATTTACCTGTGTACTCTTCCTGCCAATACTCCTTAATCTGAATCAGAAAATGTATTTCATCCGGAACGACTTCAATCTCCGAAGAACCAGTCACTTCAATATATTTCCCATCACTTTCTTGAGCATTGACAACCATACTCCATGCAAACAAAACAAAAGCTAATAAAAATACCTTTTTCATATCTTTGATTTTATAATACAACCTCATTTACAGCATCCGAATGATTATATCACAAAGCTATTAAAAAAAACTGTAAAATCGATCTTATCCCAAAATATCAATCAAGCTTTTTCGATCTATCAAAATTATATCTCCATTCTTTACCTTACACTTTGGAGACGTCTTACCGGAAAGCAAAGAAATATTTCCTTCTTCAAACAAATGCTTCAACCGGGTAGTGGAAAGAGAAAAACACCTTTTTATCAATGATAATAATTTCAGGTTCAATTCAAAATCACATTCGATCCGAATACTTATTATCGCGTTGTTCATATTCATAATATCTTCGAAGGAGATATTACTTATCACCTCATATTCAACGCTATCGTAGTCTATTTGAAGCTTGTTCTTACTTGCCATTCCGGCTGAAAAAGCATACTGCCAGGCCACTTCTCTATCATTCATAGAAAAGCTATGAAACAGTTTTTTATTAATCAAGTCCGGTTTGGTACGTGACAGCAAAGTCATATTACAAGTGTTATCGCACTTCACGCACCTGTAAATCAGCCAGACATCAATGTTCTTTTTCTGTGCATTCATTCTGAACTTATCACTGCAATAAAAGCGGTCACTCTCACAGTGGCTGCATTTTTTAATCAATAAAGGAGTATTCTTCACCTTTATCTCCCATGTAAATGTTGTTTCCATAATTATACAAAAGCTATTATCTTTCTTTGTGAATCAAATCTTTTTCTCCGCAAAGTTGGATATTAGCCATTTGTATAATTCACAAGATGTCACAAGACGACATGAAATTTATTTGTCCAGCTCATCCATCATCTTTATAATTTTATCTTTCAACTTATCAAGAAACTGCGTCCGACTCTTCTTCCGGTTTCTGATTTCCAGGAATATGCGATAAAAGTCTCCAATCTCAATATTGAAAAGAGTCTCGCAGCAGAAGGCTATGTCTTTTAAACTGGTATTTCCATTGTTGAAGCATTTGCCCGCATACAGGGCATAGATAAACTCAACCAAAGCGACCTTGCTGTCCGTCCACTGCAATAGCCGGTTTTCTACCATTGAAGTGAATTTCAAATGAAGTTCCTCTGATAATATCTCTATTTGAGCAGACAGGTATTCCGCTAAACGATTGTTGGCTATGATTTCAGCCACACTTGAATCATGCAGGGTAGTGAAAGAAGAATCCCTGTCCAGCAACCCGAAACGGGTGTCTGCAAGAATATCATAGTTTCTTCTGACAAAATATTGTTCGTCGAGTTCCGTCCTGCCGGTACGGTAATAATCATAGAAGGAATTATTCAGGAAGTATTTTTTCAGGTTCTCCAGTTCCGACTTCAGATATTTGCATTGGGAAGACGGAGATTCGCCGATACGCTTCTTTTCAATCTGATACAAGCGGACATAAAACATCAACAGCCCGGAAATCTGTGGTTTCCAGGTCTTAAAGAAAAGAATTTCTTCTTTCGGATTCGGGAATTGGTATTCGGCAACGGCGGATTTCAACAGAATAAGAGACATCTGTATGACATCAATAATCTGCTTAATCTTATCTAGTGGGGCAATCGGCTGTCGCTCAATTCTTTCAATCTCTTTTTCTATGTTCTGCTTACTATTTCTTACGAAATTTTCCATTCGTTTTCATATCGCATACGTTTCGAGAAACCATGCAGTAAATAATAAAAATAACAAAATGAAAAACCGGTTCGAGTGGAATTACTCAAACGAAAGAAATTAGCCTGTGGTTCGTGAGGCTAATATTAAGCCAGAACAAATTTAAGAGTTGCGCCCAAAATAGTTACTTTTTGATTTCAAGGGCAAATATAATCGTTTTTTATGATTATATGACGTTTTGGTGAAATTTAAAGAACAAGGTATCCGAAAAAGCACAAAAATAGTATCTTTGCCTGCGATTTATTACCAAAGATGTGATAAAGCTATTTTTAATCATTTAATAATAAAGACTATGATTAGATTAAATGTTTTCGTCCGCGTAAGCGAGACAAACCGCGAAAAAGCGATTGAGGCAGCTAAAGAACTGACTGCTTGTTCTTTGAAGGAAGAAGGATGCATTGCTTATGATACTTTCGAAAGCAGTACCCGTCACGACGTTTTCATGATTTGTGAAACATGGCAGAATGCTGAAGTATTGGCAGCTCACGAGAAATCTTCTCATTTCAGCAAGTACGTAGGTATCATTCAGGAATTAGCTGAAATGAAACTAGAAAAGTTCGAATTCTAAATGAAACACGAAGAATAGATATACTATCTATCCAACTATCATCAAAAAAAGAGAGAGACATTCTTCTTCGAAAGGAAAGAATGTTTCTCTCTTCTTATTTCCAGATCTCACGGGAATAGAACTGTATGAAGTGATTAGTCCAGCTTCTTATGAATAAATGTCCCTTCAATCCAATAAGTTGCGTGATTCGATTCAAATTTCAGCAGCACATAGCCCGGATCGGTAGGACCTTCAGGAAAATGTTCGATAAACCAGTCCTGCCAAAGTTCTTGTTTCATCTTCTCGTCGGTTACCACTTCCACCGTTCCCGTTAAGGCTACGCTGTCTCCCTTATCCTGAAAGCATAATCCGGCTTTCGGGTTTGCCAGAAAGTCAATAGTCTTTAATGAGTCCGCTCCGGTAGACATCCAAATAGTAGAAATTCCGTCTGTTGCAATCTTACTCATCGGCACAGGACGGGGATATCCCTCTTTATTTACAGAAGCAAGCACTACCACTTCACACCTCTGCAACAACTCGGTTGCTTTCTCTTTCATTGTTTTTGTTGACATAATCTTATTGGATTTATATTGTAGGCAAAGGTATATAAAAAAACAGATTTTTTACGCCCGGTAAATAAGAAAGTCAA
>NZ_QTLK01000037.1:0-41772 GCF_003602705.1 Bacteroides sp. AM16-13 | reverse complement strand
AGGTTCAGACATGATGCTGAACAATTACTTGTGAGACCTCTTGTCGCACATTAAGCTAACAAAGATAAATAATTGAGTTGATATTTATTCAATAAGTCGTACGAATTTTTGTTTTATCACAGCGAATCGATATAAATAGAAGCTTCTTTCCTGCAAGATTTAAGTATATTTGTCTGTATCTAATCCTTTTAAATGAGAAGAATTCTCTAATTTTGTGGCACAACTATTATCGTGAAAAATTAAATAAATATCAGCATATGTAATGCGACATTAACTTAACAATCTATTTACCATGAAAAGAAAAAAAACTTTTGTGGCTGCAGCTTTAGCAGCAGGCTTGTTCTTCTATTCTTCCTGTACTCCGACTGAAACAGCGGAAACAAAGGATTATACTCAATACGTTAATACCTTTATTGGTGCTGCTGATAATGGTCATACATTTCCAGGTGCGTGTTATCCTTTCGGTATGATCCAGACCAGTCCTGTGACGGGAGCAGTTGGTTGGCGCTATTGTTCTGAATATGTTTATGGGGATTCCCTGATTTGGGGATTTACTCAAACACATCTGAATGGAACGGGATGTATGGATTTAGGTGATATTTTGGTGATGCCGGTCACTGGCACACGTGCCCGTGCGTGGGATGCTTATCGTAGTCATTTTCCTAAAGATAAAGAAGCGGCTACTCCGGGATATTACACCGCAGAGCTCTCTGATCCACAGGTAAAAGCAGAACTGACTGCCTCTATCCATGCTGCCCTTCACCGCTATACTTATCACAAGGCTGATTCTGCCTCTATATTGATTGACTTGCAACATGGTCCTGCGTGGAGAGAAGAACAATATCATTCACAAGTCAACAGTTGTGAAGTGAACTGGGAAGATGCTCAAACACTGACAGGACATGTCAATAACACGGTATGGGTCAATCAAGATTATTTCTTTGTGATGAAATTCAACCGTCCGGTAGTCGATTCACTTTATCTTCCGATGGGCGAAACAGAAAAAGGAAAACGCATCATTGCCTCTTTTGATATGCAGCCGGGAGACGAGCTGATGATGAAAGTGGCTCTTTCCACCACCAGCATAGACGGGGCTAAAAAGAATCTGGAAGCAGAAATTCCTGCCTGGGATTTTGAAGGAGTAAGAGCTACTGCCCACAATGAATGGAATAACTATTTGAGCCGTATTGAAATAGAGGGTACCGATGATGAAAAGACAAATTTCTATACTTGTTTCTACCATGCATTGATTCAGCCTAATCAAATTTCAGACGTAGACGGTATGTATCGTAATGCCGCCGACTCTATTGTAAAAGCCGGAACTGGTGCTTTCTATTCTACATTCTCTTTGTGGGATACTTACCGTGCCGCTCATCCATTTTATACATTGGTGATTCCTGAACGTGTGGACGGTTTTGTGAATTCTCTCATCGAACAGGGTGAAGTGCAAGGCTTCCTACCTATTTGGGGATTGTGGGGAAAAGAGAATTTCTGTATGATTGGTAATCACGGCGTATCAGTCATTGCCGAGGCTTATCGCAAAGGATTCCGTGGCTTTGACGCTGAACGTGCTTTCAATATAATAAAGAAGACGCAGACTGTATCTCATCCGTTGAAGTCTGATTGGGAGGTTTATACGAAATATGGTTATTTCCCGACAGACCTGATAAAAGCAGAATCTGTATCTTCCACTTTAGAATCTGTATATGATGATTATGCTGCTGCCGATATGGCACGTCGTATGGGTAAAGAGGAGGATGCCGCTTACTTCGCGAAACGTGCTGACTATTATAAGAATCTTTTCGATCCGGAGACGAAGTTCATGCGTCCGCGCAAAGCTGACGGAACTTGGAAAGCTCCGTTTAACCCAAGTGCGTTGGCACATTCTGAAAGTGTCGGTGGAGATTATACGGAAGGAAATGCATGGCAATATACTTGGCATGTACAACATGATGTTCCAGGATTAATCCAGTTGTTTGGGGGAGAAAAACCTTTCTTGAATAAATTAGACTCATTGTTTACGGTTAAGCTAGAAGGTGAAAGTTTAGCAGATGTTACTGGATTAATCGGGCAATATGCTCATGGAAATGAACCAAGCCATCATGTGACTTATTTGTATGCACTGGCTGGTCGTCCGGAACGTACACAGGAATTGGTTCGTGAAATATTTGATACTCAATACAAAAACAAACCCGACGGACTTTGCGGAAATGATGATTGCGGACAGATGTCTGCCTGGTATATGCTTAGTGCGATGGGATTCTATCCGGTAGATCCGGTAAGTGCGGAATATGTATTCGGTGCTCCACAGTTGCCGAAGATGACTTTGCATCTGGCCGATGGCAAGACTTTCACGATTATTGCGGAGAATTTGTCGAAAGAACATAAATATGTAGATAGTATTACATTGAATGGCGAACCATATACGAAGAAAACAATCTCGCATGAGGATATTGTAAAAGGAGGAACGCTGGTATACAAGATGAAGTAATAAATTCGTTTCTGTACTGTTATGGGACTAATGATTTTAATTAATAGTGGTTGGGATCATAACTTATAGTAGAGAAGAAAAAAAGATACTGCAAGAATAAGTTGTACGACACCCGGGTCTCATGATGCTTGACACCCGGGTGTCAGCATGTTCAACACCCGGGTGTCGGTGTGCATGAGACCCGGGTGTCGTACAACTTAATACTACCAAATGAAATTAATTTGAAGCCATACGATTAAGTTTGTACTAATACAAACTTATTTCCCTACAATCCTACTCACCTCTATACGCTGCTTTTCAAACTTCTCATTATTGGTGTTGCGGTTACTAACCTCTTTACAGCGAATAGGTGCACTCATTTCAAGCAAGCGCAAAATCTCATTTAAAGATTCACCTTCAAAAGTCGCTTTATAGGAATACTTTCCTAATTCAGCGTCTTTCAGAATAAATTCCACGTTATAAGTCTGTCCCAAACGCTTGAATACATATTCCAGCGGGTCATCTCTAAAAATGAGTATTCCATCTTTCCATGAGCACCATTTATAAGTATTGGTCTTATTGA
Source organism: Bacteroides sp. AM16-13 (assembly GCF_003602705.1). Taxonomy (NCBI): domain Bacteria; kingdom Pseudomonadati; phylum Bacteroidota; class Bacteroidia; order Bacteroidales; family Bacteroidaceae; genus Bacteroides; species Bacteroides sp. AM16-13. The sequence goes on along the minus strand of NZ_QTLK01000037.1, from coordinate 38,719 downwards.
CGTTATATAAAGAAGTGGCCAGATTATAGTCAATTTTCTCTCCCGGTGAAAGGGAAATCGTCTTTTTCTGGTCAAGAGTAACTGCGACCTTTCCTTTTACTAACGTCACTGCTGTTACATGATCCGGAGTGTATGCGTTCACATTGAATGCAGTGCCGGTAGCTTCTACAGTCAGTTGTTTGGTTTTTACGATGAAGGGATGCTCTTTATCGGATTCTACTTCAAAATAGGCTTCACCCTGCATCGAAACAACTCTTTGCTTATCATTGAATTGAGTCGGATACTTTAAAGAACTTCCGGCATTTAGCCAAACCTTAGAACCGTCAGGCAGATTAACTACCGACCAAGTGCCATAAGGAGTGAATAGCTCCTGATAAGTCTCTGCAATTTGAGAAGCGGGTTTAAAATAAAGATAAGCAGATAATATCAGTAAAGGAAGAAGTAAGATAGCTGCCACTTGCTGCCAATAGTGTAGGAAGGACAACTTAGGACGAACGGAAACCGGCTGGTTTGGATGGAGAATCTGCTCCATTACTTTTCTGTGCGCACTGTCCACATCTATCTCTTCCGGATTAAAAGCCGGGTGACTGACTTCCCACACATTCTTTTGTGATAGAAAGCTCCTATAGTTTTCGGGAGTAGCCGATATCCAATCATCCAGTACCTTTATTTCTTCTGGTGTAGCCTCTTTCGAGAGATATCTGGAGATTATAATTTCTATGTCTGAATCTTTATTTATCATATGCATTTTACCTTATATATAATAGACGTTTCAGAAAGAAAATCCCACATTCATTAGTGGAAAAGAAATAAAAAAAGTAGTAAATAAAAATCTTTTAATAAGATGCGGAGCTGCTTCAATGCTTTGCTGATACGTACTTCTACCGTTCTGACAGAGATATTCAGGCGATTGGCTATTTCCTGATATTTAATGTTTTCTAATCGGCTCATCTCGAACACTTCTCTTTCTTGAGGAGGTAATTGTTCCAATGCATTTTTAAGTTGCCGGCATAAATCAGAATACAGTATGTAGTTTTCTGTCGTATCTATATCTATAGAATCCGATTTAAGTTCGTAAGCAATGTGCTCATCTATAATCCTGCGATGGCGTAATTCGTCCAGACAGTAATTCCTGACCGCTTTCAGTAAATATGATTTTAGTGAGTTCTCAATTACCAATGATTTCCGGTCATTCCATAGTTTGAGAAAGATATTTTGCACAATATCTTCACAGGTAGATTTCTCCGGAATGTAAGTACCGCCAAACAATACCAAATCTTTATAATAAGCATGGAATAGTCGGGTAAAAGCCTGTTTATCATCCTGTTTTAGTGCTATTACCAGAAAACGGTCGTCGGAAGTCTGTTGTTGGATATTCGGCATAGTATTGTAGTAAAGGTTCTATTGTTGGGGGTAAAAATAGAAAGATTATTTGGGATAAACGATAGTTTGAAGAAAAAATAATGCAGATGAAAAAATAATGCGATATCCAATGTGGCTTTTATTTTTAGAAACGTCTTATTGATAGAAACGAGAGAAAAACACATTTATTAACCTTTAAATAATACAAGCCATGAGAAAGACATAATCAGTGAATTCAGCTTCCGACAACTGATAAAAAAAGGAAGGTCTGACTCACCTTCCTTTCCAAAGATTCAGTTATTCGTTAATCAACTTATTTGTAGAACCAATAACCAAACATGTAAAGGTATGAAACTTATTTCAATTAGAAAAATGAAAAAGAGAATTAATGTACCTGCGAATGTAAAAATGGGGAGAATCTGTGCTATATGGTTGTTTTGTATAGCTTTGCAAGCTGTCAGTATACCTATCCTGGCACAATCCGCCAAAATTACATTGCGACTGAAGAATGTGACTGTAGAGGAGGTCCTGACCAGTATCGAAAATCAGACAGAATATCGTTTCTTATACAACAAAGACATTGTTGATGTAAGTCGTATAGTAAGCATTACTGTGAAAAATGAACGGATGACTCTGGTACTGGATAAACTTTTTAAAGGCGAAGGAGTATCTTATACGATTGAAAAACGTCAGATTGTATTAAACAAAGTTTCATCTCAACCACAGGATAACAAACAGCCGGTCAAAGTGACCGGAAAGGTAGTGGACGAATCCGGAGAGGTTCTTCCGGGAGTGACTGTGATGATAGAAGGGGCTACTCAAGGAACCATAACCGGTATAGATGGCAATTACCAGTTGCAAGTTCCGGAAGGCTCGACACTGAAATTTACTTCAATAGGTTACACTACATATACGCAGAAAATTACCCGACCGATGACGTTGAATGTGACGATGAAAGAAGATTCGAAACAGTTGGATGAAGTTGTTGTGGTAGGGTATGGAACGACTACCCGTAAGAATCTGACAACTTCCATTGCAACGGTAAAAACGGAAAAAATATCGCGAGCCGCAACAAGTAATATGTCACAGATGTTGCTTGGGCGGGCTGCCGGACTGGAAGCTACGTTGACAAGCCCGCAACCGGGTGGAGCAGTTGACCTTTCAATTCGTGGGGCAGGTACTCCTATCTTTATAGTGGATGGCGTAATGATGCCTTCCACTTCTTTAGAGGTTGGAAACGGAAACCAGGTTATGCCCAACTCTATCAATCGTTCGGGATTGGCCGGACTTAATCCTGCCGATATTGAATCTATCGAAGTGTTAAAGGATGCATCTGCCTCCATTTATGGAATTGGTGCAGCCAATGGTGTCGTATTAATTACTACAAAGAAAGGTACTGAAACTCGTCCCCAAATCACTTATGAAGGAAATTATTCTATCGTGAAAAACTATCCGTATCTGGAACCTTTGAGTGGGGAAGAATATATGAATGTTGCCAACATTTTCAATAAAGAAAACTATTTATTTACGAACGGTATGTATCCTTATGGTGATAAACCTTTTGATAATAAATGGGTACCTCAATTCTCACCTCAACAGATAGCTGCCGCTCAAACAACAGACTGGCTGGATTGTGTATTAAAGGATGGTAGCATCAATAATCATAATATCACAATTACGGGTGGTTCTAAACTGCTGAAATATTATCTGTCCGGAAATTATTACAAACAGGAAGGTACGGTAGAAAACTCCGCTATGGAACGTTATGCTCTTCGGACAAACATTTCTTCACAATTGCTTCCATTTCTTAAGTTGACAGCAATTGTCAATGTAAATGAGAATGAATATACAAATTCAACTTCCGGTGGCGGAGGTGGTGGAAATGGGTACGATGCTATACAATCAGCATTGACTTATCCTTCTTATTTACCAATCAGAGGTGAGGACGGAAAGCCTACTTTATATTCAAATTACCCTAACCCGGCTGAAATGATAAAAGTTAGTGACCGGACTAAAACAAGCGGTTATTATCTAAACTTTGCTGCCGATGTGGATATAATCAAGGATATGTTGTCCTTCCGTTTGATGTATGGCATTAATAAGGAGAATGCTAATCGTAATCTGTATATTCCTTCTGATATATATTTTATGGACATGTATAAATCAAGAGGGCATTTGGGATATGTTGAACGTAGAAACCAAACTATGGAAGGCACGTTGACTTTCAAAAAGCAGTTTGGAGATTTGTTACGTGTCGATGCCGTAGTCGGTATGGGAAGGTATACGAACGATTCAAATGGACTTGAACTTGACTACGAACAGATTAACGATCACATTGCAGCTGATAAGGTGGAAGCTGCGGAAGGCGCTTTCTACCCGACTTCTTTCAGAGCAGCCGACGAACGTCGTTCTCAATTTGCCAGGGCAAGTGTGGATGTACTCGACAGATATGTGGTTGCCGCTACTATTCGTCGCGATGGAACGGATAAGTTTTTCCCGGGAAAGAAATATGCCTATTTCCCTTCAGTATCATTGGCTTGGAAATTATCTAACGAGCCGTTTATGAAGCATATATCATGGATTGACCAGTTGAAGATTCGTGGTAGTTATGGACAGACAGGTAATGATAATCTGGGTAGTTCGCTTTATGGCACTTTCAGTCTGGCAGCCCAATATATCAAGTTCTCTAACAATTCAGTGACTTATGTGCCCTATCTGCTTAGCGGTCCTGATTACCCGAATGTTACCTGGGAAAAGACTACCATGAAAAATATAGGTATAGACTTTTCAGTCCTGAAAGATAGAATCTGGGGAAGTTTTGATATGTTCCGCAATGATGTAACCAACTTGCTGGGATATGACTCTGCCTCTCCGCTTAGTATGACATCTTCCGTCCCGATGAATTATGGACATTATGTACGTTACGGATGGGATGCGACTATTAACTCACTAAACTTTGAAATCCCCCGTGTGTTTAAGTGGACCTCACAATTGACCTTATCACATCATAATGCCGTTTGGAAAGAACGGATGCCCAACTATTATTATGAAGAATATCGAATCCGCAAGAACGAACCGGTGAATGCTTATTATTACTATGAAACGGAAGGCGTTATCAACATAGATAAAAGCAATATGCCCGAATCGCAGAAATCTTTGCCGGCAGATGCGCAACAGCCCGGTTATCCGATTATTAAGGATGCAAATGGGGATAACAAAATAACGATTGATGATGTAAAGATGCGGAATACACTTCCAAAAATTCACATAGGCTTTGGAAATACATTTGTATACAAAGATTTTGATCTGGATGTATTTATGTATGGACAATTCGGACGTACACGCTATAACTATGCATATCGTTGGGCACTTGTCGGAGATGTATATTACACGAGTCCCAAGAATTCAAACAAATATGTCTATACTATCTGGAATTCTCAAACCAATCAGAATGGAAATCGGCGTGGTATTGCTTCAACAAAGGCTGTCGCTTTGCCTGGTAACGTAGGTTTTGAGGAAGATTATCAGAATGCTTCGTTCGTACGTGTCAGGAATATCACTTTAGGATATAACCTTTCAGGAAAAAAGCTGGGAAGAGTAGGTGATTATGTGAGTTCTATCAGAGTTTTTGTCGACTGTCAGAATCCGTTTACTTTTACCAAGTTTGTAGGTGTCGATCCTGAAATAAAGACGGGTGGCGACGGCTCCAAAGCGGAGTATCCAATGACGAGAACATACTCCTTCGGAGCAAAAATATGTTTCTAAGAAAACCTGTAACGAAAGAAAAGATTGAAAATATGAACAAGAATAAATTATTTAAGGTGTTTGTCATGATTGCATTTATCATGTGCAGTTGTGAGGATAATTTTGATCCGAAGATGTATGGCACGTTGAATGTTTCTAATTATCCGGTGACTGAAGCCGAATACGAATCATTTATGATGACCTGCTATATGCCTTTTACAACAACATGGACCTATTGGATCGGTGCCGGAACAAGTGGCAATCAGCACGGTTGGTATATCCCTGCCGGAGGTGTACTGAAGTTCTTTGATTATCCGACAGATGAGGTGGCTGTGTGGAATAATGGTTGGGGAGGCGGATATTATTTCCTTTCTAAAGCCGATTTCAGTCAGTGTGTTTATTACGCAAGCGGTACATTAAGCGATGAAAACCCGAACCACTTTCCGAAAGTAAGTGAGATTTCCTACTTCACCAATGTGATCGGCACACTGGAGAAGGCTTCTACCGAAGTGGTCTCTGAAGAGCGTAAAAGAGAATTTATTGCTGAAGCCCGTCTTTGTCGTGGATTGATGATGTATTATTTATTGCATGTATATGGTCCTGTTCCTTTGATTGTCGATCCGAACGACCTGATTAATCCTTCAAAACTGGAAAATCTGGTACGTCCGACATTGCAGCAAATGACGGAGTGGATTATGGCTGATTTTGAGTATGCTTATCAGTATATTGCAGATACACAGCCGGAACAGGGACGTTACAATAAAGACTATGCACGTGTATGCATCATGCGGCATTGCCTGAATGAAGGCTATTATATGTCCGGTTATTATCAGAAAGCGATTGATATGTATAACGAGTTGAAGGGACGGTATAGTCTTTTCAAGAAAGGGGACAATCCTTATATCGAGCAATTCAAAAATGCCAATAACTTTAATTCGGAAGTGATTATGGCTGTCAGTTGTGATGAAACGGCGGATGGTACGAATAAGTCCGGCAACTTTAACCCGCTGATGATGCTTGCTACTCCCGATAATGCAGCCCGAGTGGACGATCAGGGAAATCCGACTCCTTTCTATCTGCAAGGACAGGGATGGGGGCAAACTTTCAATGTGTCTCCGAAATTTTGGGATACGTATGATCCTTCGGACAAACGTCGTGAAGTGATCCTTACTAAATATTATACGACTGCAGGAACCTGGATTGACCGGAATACTACTACATGGGACGGGTTTATCATTAATAAATTCCCGGTGGAAACAGCTACGGCTTTTCAGGGGACTGATATACCGTTAGCCCGTTGGGCAGATGTATTGCTCATGTATGCGGAAGCCGAAGTACGTAAAAACAATGCAGCTCCGTCCGCTGACGCTATTGCTGCGGTCAATGAGGTGCGTAAGCGTGCCGGACTGGGTGATCTTCCGTCATCGGCAACAGCGAATGTTGAAGCTTTCCTGGATGCTTTACTTACGGAAAGAGGACATGAAATGTTGTATGAAGGGATGCGTAAAATAGATCTCATCCGTTTTAATCAGTATGCGCAGCGTACAGCGAAGATCAAAGGAGTGGCTCCTACACATCAATATGTGCCTATTCCTAATTATGCGGTTCAACAAGCTTCGGAATCTTATGGAAAAGTGTTGGTACAGACATTTGAACGTGAGGGATGGAAAGCGGATCTTGCGGCAGCTCGCAATTAATGTCATCATTCATTATTGTTAAACTAGAGATCTTAAGAAAAATGAAAAAGATATATGTATTATTCATGTCGTCGTTATTGCTCCTTTCGTGTGCAAAAGATGATGTTAGTAAGCCAAGTGAATGGCCGGAGTGGCCTACACCTTCAAAACCTAAAATAGAAAATGCCGTATTGCGGGGAGTGAATGGTGAAACGGTTGTGGCGGCTGGTGATAAAGTGAAGTTCACCGCACAGGTCAGTGATGAATATAATGATTTGGTTTCATTCCAATTATTAGTGACAATGGATGGAGCCGAAATCTTGAATTTGTCTAAAGGCTTGAGCGGACGTTCTGCGGTTATTGAAGAGGAAGCTACTTTACCTTTTGTTGCCGGTTTCCAGAATGGACGTCCTGTGGTGACTATAAAAGCTGTAAACGATTTAGGTGGCAATGAATCGACCCTGACTTTGGATGAGGCCGCAAGTGTGGCGGTGACCCGTCCGGAAACACCTTCCCAATTATACCTTGTTGATGATTTGGGAAATGTGTATGAAATGGACAAGGAGAGTCAGAATGAAACGGATTATAGTTTCCGGACGAGTGCGGCGGATTTGGCAGGGATTGGCGACCATTTTAAAGTTGCCGAAAAGATAATAAATAATAAACCTGATTATTCCGGTTTGGTATGGGGATATTCAGACAATAAGATCGCGATTGTGACTGATGATGCAGCTACTTCGATTCCGACTCCTAAGGTAGGAAGTTATACATTGGAGAATATCACTTTTGATATGTTGAGTTTTCTGGCTGATAAGACTTTGACATACAGCATTGATATTGATAAGTCCCGCTTCTTTGATGTGGGAGGAGGATATGTCCAGTTGGATGTTCAGTTGGTAGAAAGTGCCAAGATTAATTTTATAGGTTTTGGTAGTGATGTTACCAATATGCTCCGGCCGGAATTCTTTAAAGATGTATCAGGGAGCAAAGCAAAATTCGATGGTCCGTCGGTACTTTATAACTTGAAATATAATACATCAAATGGTTTCATGTATATGGAACGTCCACGGGATGTTTTTTATCCGGAGGTGATGTATATTCTCGGTACTGGAGTCGGATTTCCACGCGAACCTTATGTGGCTACGCTTGCTTGGGACTTCGCATATCCTCACCAATGGTTCTTCTTTAAAAAGGTCGGTGCAAGTGCCTTTGAAGCAGTCGTTTACATTGACCAAACTATGGGATTTAAGTTCTATCGGGGATATGGTTGGGCGCAAGAGGAGGACACGAAGAATCTATATACGGTTGAGCCTGCTAACCTGATAACGAGAAACGCTCCCGGTGATTTGATTCCCGGTCCTGATTTTAAAGCCGGACTTTATACAATACATATTGATAAAGCCAGTGAAGTGATACGATTGACTCCTTGCAATTAAGAGGGGCATGATTAATAGTCTTTAATTTAATATTCAATAGAATTATGTATATATCAATGAAAACATATAGTAAGAAATTTCTGGTTACGTTTTTTTTCTCGATGTTGCCAATGTTATTAATGTCTTGTTCGATGGATCCGGAGAAAGCCTCTTTTTCTATTTCCGGGAATTTGGAGAAGTTACAGATCGGTAATGACGGTTTTACGGAGGTTTATTCGATAAAGTCTAATACGGAATGGAAATTTGTAAACGAGACGGATCAGTCTTGGGTTACCGTCTCACCGACCAAAGGAAGTGGAAACGGAACTGTGACAATTACTGCAAATGCAAATACTGGAACCGGACGTACGGCTGTATTCCGCGTGGTACCTAATGGAGTAAAGACACAAGAAATTGAGATCATTCAGGGTAATTCTTATATCCCTACAACTGATGGAGAATTCCCGATTATAGCATGGACCGGAGTGGAAGCAGACAAGTCGCTGGAGAAATTCCCGGTGATGAAAGCATCCGGCATTAATATTTATCTGGGATGGTATGATGATTTGGAAACAACATTGAAGGTGCTTGACGCCGCACAGAAGACCGGAGTGAAAATGATAACTTCTTGTAAGGATCTCTTGTCTGTTGCTACTGCCGAAGAGGTCGTAAAAGCGATGATGAATCATCCGGCTTTGTATGCCTATCATTTGAAGGATGAACCGGAAGTGAATGATTTGCCGGGCTTGGGCGAATTGGTGAAGAAGATTAAAACCATCGACAGTCATCATCCTTGTTATATCAACTTGTACCCCAATTGGGCATGGGGGAAAGAACTTTATTCTGAAAATGTAAAGTCGTTTATAGAACAAGTCCCTGTTCCGTTTATTTCGTTTGACAATTATCCTATTGTATCTATAAATGGTGCTCCCAGCATTGTCCGTCCGGACTGGTATCGGAATCTGGAAGAAATATCGGCTGCTGCTAAAGAGAATAATAAGCCGTTCTGGGCATTTGCACTTGCACTTTCCCATAAACTTGATGAAACTCATTTTTATAAGATACCGACATTGCCCGAGTTGAGATTACAAGTTTTCAGTGATTTGGCTTATGGTGCGCAGGCAATCCAGTATTTTACCTATCGCGGACTTCAACATGACGAACCGACTGAAGTGTATGATTTGGTCAAGACAGTTAATCAGGAAGTACAGCAACTTGCGGGTATATTCTTGGGAGCACAGGTTATTTCAGTATCTCACACCGGAAGTGAAATACCTGAAGGCACGAAGGCTTTGGGAAGTCTGCCGACTCCTATAAAATCATTGACTACGAGTGATACAGGTGCTGTTGTCTCTGTCCTGGAGAAAGGTGGTAATCAATATCTTGTGGTAGTAAATAGAGATTTTCGTAATGTGATGAACCTGTCTATCGATGTGGATAGTTCTGTTAGCAGAGTGTTGAAAAATGGTTCAACGACTACTCCGGACGGCTCTACGATAGCAGTCGAACCGGGTGATATGGTAATATTTACATGGAGAAAATAAAAAGATTTTTAATTTGATAAAGTAAAACGATTATATGAAAAAGATATTACTTTCCTTTTTTATTGGTGTTATGTTGATTGCCTGCAACCAGAAAACTGTCTCTGTTCGTGAGGTCTGGACGAAAGAGCAGGCTAATGAGTGGTATAAACAATGGGGATGGCTTCGTGGATGCGATTTTATTCCAAGCACGGCAATCAACCAAATGGAGATGTGGCAGGCAGATACTTTTGATCCGGTGACTATTGATCGTGAACTGGGGTGGGCGGAAGAAATAGGCATGAACTGTATGCGCGTATATTTGCATCACCTGGTTTGGGAAACAGATAAGGAAGGCTTTAAGAAACGTATCAATGAATACCTTACTATTGCCGACAAGCATCATATCTCTACCATCTTCGTCTTCCTGGATGATTGTTGGAATCCTGTATATCAGGCTGGCAAACAGCCGGAACCACAGCCGGGAGTACACAATTCGGGATGGGCACGTGACCCGGGTGATCTGTATTATAAAGGCGATACGGCAGTGATACTTCCGGTATTGGAAAGCTATGTGAAAGATATCCTGACTACCTTTAAGGATGATAAGAGAATCGTATTATGGGACTTATATAATGAACCCGGAGGTTCGGGAGGATATAGATACGGTGAAAGAAGTTTGCCGTTATTGCAGAAGATATTTACGTGGGGACGAACGGTGAATCCGTCACAACCTCTGTCGGCCGGAGTTTGGGATATGAGCCTGACTAATCTGAATAAGTTCCAATTGGAAAATTCGGATGTGATAACATACCACACGTATGAAGGCGTGAATTCGCATCAGCAACTCATTGATACATTGAAGCAATACGGTCGCCCGATGATTTGTACAGAATATATGGCACGTACTCAAAATAGTACTTTCCAGGATATTATGCCAATGCTGAAGAGAGAAAATATCGGTGCAATCAACTGGGGACTTGTAGCTGGAAAAACAAATACGATCTTTGCATGGGACACTCCATTGCCTGATGTTGTTGAACCTCCATTGTGGTTCCACGATATATTCCGTAGTGATGGAACCCCTTATTCGACAGAAGAAGTGGAATGTATTCGTTCATTAACTAAATAATTCCCTTATGATAACTATGAGGAATATATGGATAATGATGTTGGGGATATGCCTGTTTGGTTGTGGGGCTGGTAAACAGCCCCCTTCCTCACAGCTATCCTTAACATGGAAACTGGAAAAAGATAGTGTGGAAGCCAGATATTTTAAGAATACATTCTGTCTGACGAATAATGGGAATAAATCCTTGACTAATAATTGGGTGATCTATTTTAATCAGACACCTATTTATTATCAGCAACCTATTAATGCACCGCTGGAAATTGAATGTTTGGGTTCGACTTACTATAAAATGTACCCCACTGAACACTACCAGGCATTGCCACCGGGTGAAACAATCACTTTTACCATATTGAGTGAAGGAAATGTGATTAATGTGTCCTCGGTTCCTGAAGGGGCTTATATGGTAACTACCGATGAAAAAGGAAAACCGTTACAACCGCAAAATGTCCCCATCGAGATCGAGCTTTTTAAGCCCGATACCCAATGGGTTAGCTCGAGGAACAGCTTTCCCTATGCAGATGGAAATTATTTCTATAAGCAGAATGATGATTTTAGCAAACCGGTAGATTGTGATATGCTTTCTCTTTTTCCTGCTCCTAAAAAAGTGGAAAAGACGGGCGGTGTTTCTTCTTTCTCTCAAAAAGTCTGTCTGAAGTTTGATGATGCGTTTAAAGAGGAAGCTCTTTTATTGAAAAGTCAATTGACTTCATTATTAAGATGCAGCGTTTCCGATAAGGATGAAGAAACAATCATTGAATTGAAGAAAATGGAGGTTCCTATTACCTGTCAATATCCCGATGAATATTACGAAATCGTGATAAAGAATAACCGGTTGACTTTGAAAGCTAGTGATACACATGGCATATTTAATGCTTGTCAAACATTGCTTGCCTTATTAGATAACATGGAACTAACTTCTTCTCCGATACCTAATCTTCATATAACCGATTATCCGGACATGGGGCATCGGGGAATTATGTTGGATGTATCCCGCAACTTTACAAAGAAAGCGGACCTGCTGAAACTGATCGATATATTATCATTCTATAAGATGAATGTACTGCATTTGCATTTGAGTGATGATGAGGCCTGGCGTGTGGAAATACCCGGATTGGAGGAATTGACAGAAATAGCTTCTCGCAGAGGACATACCATAGATGAACAGACATGTCTTTATCCTGCGTATGCCTGGGGATGGAATGAGACAGATACTACTTCGTTGGCCAATGGATATTATTCTCGCAGTGACTTCATGGATATTCTGAAATATGCGAAAGAAAGGCATATCAGAGTTATTCCCGAAATAGACATTCCCGGACATTCCCGGGCAGCGATTAAAGCCATGAATGCCCGTTATCAGAAATATATAGATACAGATCAATCGAAAGCGGAAGAATATCTTTTGACTGACTTTGCAGATACTTCCCAATATCTGTCGGCACAAAATTTCACAGACAATGTGATTAATGTTGCCATGCCTTCCACTTATCATTTTCTTGAAAAAGTGATTGACGAAATCGTGCAGATGTATCAGGATGCAGGAGTAGAACTGACTGCTTTCCATGTGGGTGGAGATGAAGTGCCGGAAGGTATTTGGGAAGGTTCTTCTATCTGCCGCACTTTTATGCAAGAGAACGGACTGACTAAGATACGGGATCTGAAGGATTATTTTCTGGAACAAATATTGGAAATGCTGGACAAACGTAACATACAGGCAGTCGGATGGCAGGACATTGTTATGAATCCTGATAATACCGTTAACGAACATTTCAAAAACAGTAAGGTCTTAAATTATTGTTGGAACACTATTCCGGAGCAGGGTGGGGATGAAGTACCGTATAAGCTAGCTAATGCGGGCTACCCGATTATACTCTGTAATGTGGGTAACTTCTATTTGGATATGGCCTATTGCTATCATGTGGAGGAACCGGGATTGCGTTGGGGCGGTTATGTGGATGAATATGTGACGTTTGATATGTTGCCTTTTGATATTTATAAGTCTTTGCGACGGAATTTGAAAGGTGAACCTGTTGATGTGAAAGCTGCTTCAAACGGAAAACAACCCTTGACAAAGGAAGGTTATCAGAATATCAAAGGTCTATCCGGACAAATATGGTCGGAAACAATCCGTAGTTTTGAACAGGTAGAATATTATCTTTTCCCAAAAGTCTTCGGATTGGCAGAACGTGCTTGGAATGTTCAACCATCGTGGGCATTATCTCCGGACGGCAAAGTATATATGGATGCCAAACGGAAATACAATGCCGGTATTATAGATTATGAGTTGCCACGTTTGGCAAAGCGAGGAATAAATTTCCGGGTGTCTCCTCCCGGTATTATGATAAGGGATGGATTACTACTGGCTAATACTGCCATTCCCAATGCGGTAATCCGGTACACAACCGATGGAAGTGAGCCTACGGAAAGTTCCATAGAATGGCAAACTCCGGTAGTATGCAATGCTCCACTGATAAAAGCAAAGGCTTTCTATCTAGGAAAAGAGAGTGTAACTACCGTATTGTTTAATAGATGATATATAAATAAAAAGCTATTTTAATAATGTTAGAATAGCTTTTTATTTATGCATTTATGAAATTTTACATATTAAGGGGCTGCTGAAATTCTAGCTCTTCTTTACAATATTCAACAAATTTAAAACTGGAAATATGACTATTAATATTAATTGATGGTTGAAATATGAATACATTTTTCGACTTGCGTTTTAATTAATTTTTTCATATTTTTGCAGAGTATTTTTTGAATATTAGTGAAAGACATGAGTAATTTTGTAAAAATGAGAGGATTCTTTTTGTTTGTACTTCTTCTCATTAATGGTACTGTAAGCAGGGGACAGATTTATAAGTACATAGGACTGGAAGATGGGTTGAATAATCAGAAAATATACCATATCCAAAAAGACCGACGGGGATATATGTGGTTTCTGACTCAAGAAGGGATAGACCGTTATGATGGCAAACATATCAAGCATTACAACTTTTCAGACGATAACATGACGTTGGATTCACGGATTGCCTTGAATTGGCTTTATATGGACAACGGAAATGTATTATGGGTAATTGGTCAGAAAGGTCGTATTTTTAGGTATGATTCGCAGCATGACAAGTTTGAACTGGCTTATGTGCATCCGGAACTGATCAGAAATAAGTCGCAAGCATTTCTGGATTATGGTTATTTGGACAAGAATGACCGTATATGGTTGTGCTGTAAAGATAGCATTACCTGGTATGATACCCATACCGGAACAGTGTTACATATGTCGGTGCCGGTCGACGGTGAAATAACTACCATTGAACAGACAGATGGTAACCATTTTTTTATAGGTACGGGAAGTGGTTTATTTCGTGCCGGAATAGAAGAAGGGAAGTTAAAGGTGATTCCTGATGAAGCGTTGGAAAGCATCGCTCCAGTGCATGAACTTTATTACCATGCTGTTTCAAAGCAGTTATTTGTGGGAAACTATAAAGAGGGAATACTTATATATGACATGGGGGGAACAGGAAAAATCATCTCTTGTCAATTCCCCAATCATGTAGAGATTAACCAGATTGCTGCTTTAAACGCTCATGAACTTCTAGTGGCTACTGGGGGAAAAGGTGTATATAAGCTGGATGTGAATACATACATGAGTGAACCCTACATAACAGCTGATTATAGCAGTTATAACGGGATGAATGGAAATAATATTAATGATGTCTATGTGGATGAAGAAGATCGCATCTGGCTCGCAAATTACCCCACTGGTATTACAATCCGTAACAACCGTTATGGAAGTTATGACCTGATAAGACATTCTCTTGGTAATACTCGGTCACTGGTGAACGATCAGGTTCATGATGTGGTGGAGGATAGTGACGGTGACCTCTGGTTTGCAACCAGTAACGGTATCAGTTTCTATCAGACTGATACAAAAGAATGGCGTTCCTTCTTTAGTTCCTTTGATCCGGTACCGAATGATGAGAATCACATTTTTTTAGCGCTGTGTGAAGTCTCTCCCGGTGTAATGTGGGCTGGTGGTTATACATCGGGTATTTACAAGATAGAGAAGAAGAAAGGGTTTAAGGTAACTTATCTTTCTCCTGCTGCCATTGCAGGAGTACGTCCCGATCAATATATTTATGACATTAAAAAAGATTCGGGAGGTGATATCTGGTCCGGTGGATATTATCATCTGAAGCGTATCAATCTTGATACTAAAAATGTACGTTTATATCCGGGAGTAAGTTCTATTACTACCATTCAGGAGAAGGATGACCGGCTGATGTGGATTGGTACGCGAATGGGGCTCTACCTGCTTGATAAAGAATCCGGAATTTACCGGTATATTGATCTGCCTGTTGAATCTCCCTATATATGTGCATTATACCAGAGAGAAGACGGTATCCTGTATATCGGTACCCGTGGAGCCGGACTTCTTGTTTATGACATTAATAAGAAAAAGTTTATCCATCAATATCGTACTGATAACTGTGCGTTGATTTCCGACAATATTTATACAATTCTTCCGCGTCAGGACGAGAGTCTTCTGATGGGTACGGAAACCGGTATTACAATCTATTCCCCCCAGAAACATTCTTTTCGTAATTGGACACGGGAACAAGGATTGATGAGTGTCAATTTTAATGCAGGTTCTGCCACCGCCTGGAATAAAAGCACACTTGTTTTTGGCGGTAATGAAGGTGCAGTTAAGTTCCCGACAAATATACAGATACCGGAACCGCATTACTCACGCCTGTTATTACGTGATTTTATGATTGCTTATCATCCTGTTTATCCGGGTGATGACGGATCTCCTTTGAAGAAGGACATTGACGAAACTGACCGGCTGGAACTAGCTTACGGACAAAATACATTTTCCCTTGATGTGGCATCCATTAATTATGATTATCCTTCCAACATTCTTTATTCATGGAAAATTGATGGTTATCATAAAGAATGGAGTCGTCCAAGTCAGGATAACCGGATTCTTGTCAGAAATCTGCCTCCTGGCAGTTATACGTTACAAATTCGTGCCGTATCCAATGAAGAGAAGTATAAGACTTATGAGACAAGGAACATTCAGATTGTTATAACACCTCCGGTATGGGCCAGTTTGTGGGCTATGGTGGGATATGCAATTCTGTTGGTATTGGTTATGATTATCATCTTTCGTATCATCATGTTGCAAAAGCAGAAGAAAGTGTCGGATGAGAAGACACGGTTCTTCATTAATACGGCTCATGACATACGTACGCCGCTTACGTTGATAAAAGCTCCGCTGGAGGAAGTCATAGAAAATCGTATGGTGACCGAACAGGCGTTACCCCATATGAATATGGCTCTTAAGAATGTAAATACATTGCTTCAGCTGACAACGAACTTGATAAATTTCGAACGGATAGATGTCTATTCATCCACTCTTTATGTTTCCGAGTATGAGCTGAATACTTTTATGAATGATGTTTGTGCTGCTTTTCGCAAATATGCTGAAATGAAACATGTCAGGTTTGTTTATGAAAGCAATTTTGACTATCTGAATGTGTGGTTTGATAGTGACAAGATGGGATCTATTCTGAAAAATATCTTGTCGAATGCATTGAAGTATACACCTGAAGAAGGTAGTGTCTGCATTTCCGCTTGTGAGGAAGGAAACACGTGGAGCATTGAGGTGAAAGATACGGGAATTGGTATTCCTTCGTGCGAACAGAAGAAATTGTTCAGGAACTGTTTTAGAGGTAGCAATGTTGTCAATCTAAAAGTGACAGGTAGCGGAATAGGGCTGATGTTGGTATACAAACTAGTCAAATTACATAAAGGCAAGATTCAGATTCAGAGCAATGAACAACAAGGCACTTGTGTACGAGTTACTTTCCCGAAAGGAAATAGCCATCTTCATAAAGCTAAATTTATTTCTCCCAAGCTGCCGGATGAACGTCCGGAGACTATCATACCGGGTAGTATTTCTGATTTGCCGGCTATGGAAATATCCCAGATAAACAGTTCCTTACAACGGATCCTGATAGTGGAGGATAATGATGATTTGCGCAATTATCTGGTGGATATGCTGAAGACGAGTTATAATATTCAGGCTTGTCCGAATGGAAAGGATGCACTTATCATAATCAGGGAATTTAATCCGGATCTTGTTATATCCGATATAATGATGCCTGAAATGAGCGGAGATGAACTTTGTTCAGCGATAAAAGGGGATCTTGAGATGTCTCATATTCCGGTCGTTTTGCTGACAGCATTGGGAGACGAGAAGAATATGCTAGAAGGGCTGGAAATCGGAGCGGATGCTTATATCACCAAGCCTTTCAGTGTAGGAATACTCAAGGCAACGATTAAGAATTTGCTGGCGAATCGTGCTTTGCTCCGTCAGGTTTATAATAGTATCGAAGAGGAAGAACAGAAATTTGCGGTTAATTGTACTAATACTCTGGACTGGAAATTTATTGCTTCGGTCAAGGAATGTATAGAGAAGAACATGAGTGATCCGGATTTTAATGTAGAAATGCTTAGCAGTCGCCATCACATGAGCCGTACGAGTTTCTTTAATAAATTAAAGGTCTTGACAGGTTATGCTCCGGCTGATTATATCCGGATGATACGTTTGCAACATGCTGCACAATTGCTAAAGCAGGGCGAATATACAATAGCGGAAATTACCGATAGGGTCGGGTTCTCGGATGCGAAATATTTCCGTGAGGTATTTAAAAAGTATTATGGTGTAAGTCCGAGCAAATATGGAGATTCGGAAAATACAGAACCTTGTCCGGCAAGCAATTTAAAAAATGAGAAATAGTAGGCAGCGTATATAAACATTGTTCTATGCCCGGTTGTTATGTTTGGCAAACAAATATATATTCTGCCGGATGAGAGCAATATTGATATTTTTAGCTGGTCTGCTTTTCCCTATAACTTTTTTATTCGGGCAAAGTGCAATTCAGAAATATGCAGGAACGGCTATGCCGTATCCTTTGATAAAGAATCTGCCTGTTTTGAACCATGATGGTATGGTTCCTTTTTATATCAATCATTTAGGAAGGCACGGAGCACGGTTCCCGACTTCGGGAAAAGCATTAGAGAAGGTTAGAAATGTGCTTATATTGGCGGAGCAGGAAAACAGATTGACTGTAAAAGGTCAGGAACTGCTTGCTACGGTATTACGGCTGTCCGAAGCTTTCGAAGGACGATGGGGAGAATTGTCGGCAGTAGGAGAGCAGGAACAAAAGGGAATAGCAGAGCGTATGCTATTGCGTTATCCTGAAATATTTGTAGATTCGGCGCGAATTGAAGCGATAGCTTCCTATATTCCTCGTTGTATTAGTAGTATGGATGCTTTTCTTTCTGGTATGGAAAAACAGGATTCCTCATTGGTAATAAAGAAAAGTGCAGGAAAGCAATATAACCCACTTCTTCGTTTTTTTGATTTGAACAAGCCTTATGTTTATTATAAAGAGAAAGGTGACTGGATTTCTTTGTATGAATCATTTGTGCAAGATAAGATAGTTTTTACACCTGTCATGAAAAGGATTTTTCTCACCTCAGGACAAGAAACAGAACAGGAAAAACGGGAGTTTGTCATGGCTTTGTTCTCAATAGCAGCTATACTTCCTGATACAGGCTTATCTTTTAATATGAAAGGTATTCTCAATGATAAAGAATGGTATGGTTATTGGCAAACACAAAACTTGCGGCAATATCTGACTAAAAGTGCAGCACCAGTTGGAAATATGTTGCCGGTTGCAATTGCATGGCCGTTACTTTCAGAGTTTATTCAAACGACAGAGCAGGCAATTAACGGGCAATCGGACAATCGGGTGGATCTTCGTTTTGCGCATGCAGAAACTGTCATTCCTTTTGTAGCATTGATGGGTATAGGAAAAACGGATATACAGATAGCATCACCTGATTCCGTATCCATTTATTGGAAAGATTATGAGATTGCTCCGATGGCAGCTAATGTGCAATGGGTGTTTTATCGTGATAAGGACTGTCAAGTCTGGGTCAAAATACTTTTGAATGAGCAAGAAGTAACCATTCCGGTGGTCACATCCTTTTTCCCATATTATCGGTGGGAAGAAGTCTGCCACTATCTGAAACAACGGATAGCAATATCAAAAGAGATTCTTTCCAGGTCTTCAAGTAAAACTGATTAGCAAAAAGCCCTGTAAGAATGATTGCTTCTCACAGGGCTTATTTGTATGGGAAGAGAATTTTTTATAATAATTTGTTGGAACCAAGTATAATCAACATGGTATATCCCAATATCAGTCCGATGATTCCCATGATTATTCCGACTTTTTCCATATCCTTTTGCTGAATCATGCCTGTGGCATGTGCCAATGCGTTGGGAGGAGTACTGATAGGCAATATCATTGCTAATGATGAACCGATTGCCACTCCAATCAATAAAGTCTCTACCCCACCTAGGGAAGATAGGTTCTCACGCATGCTGCTTCCTGCAATGGCTAGGATGGGGACGAGCAATGCGGCAGTAGCTGTATGTGAGATGAAATTAGCCATAGCATAACAAATAAGTCCGGAGCCGACAATCATTAATACAGGAGGCCATGTGTTGAATGGGATAGCTTCAATCATATGTTTCGCCAGTCCGGTTTCCTGTAAAGCAACGCCCAGAGCGAAGCCGCCGGCTACCATCCAAAGTACGCTCCAACTGATTTCTTCCAGATCGCGTTTGGTGATGACTCCCGTTATACAGAAAACGGCTACCGGAATCATAGCTACTACATTAGAGTTTACTCCCGTCACCTTGTCAAACATCCAAAGTATGACTGTGATAGCAAAAGTGATATAAACCACAATGGAACGCCAGTCTTTTTTGGCTTCACCTTCAATTTGTAATTCAATATTTTTTTGTTTAAAGGGAAACAATCGTAAAAGTATGAACCAAGCGATAAACAATACAATAATAGTATAGGGTAACATAAAACTCATCCATTCTCCGAAACCGATATTTAGGTTCAGTCCCTCCGGATCATTCAGGTATTTTAAGGCAATTGCGTTGGGCGGTGTGCCGATAGGAGTTCCCATGCCACCCACATTAGCAGCTACAGGAATAGCCATAGCCAGACCAATTTTTCCTTTACCGTCTGCCGGAAGTACTTTTAATACAGGAGTTAGGAAAGTGAGCATCATGGCAGCTGTAGCCGTGTTGCTAAGGAACATTGAAAATGCAGCTGTAACAAGAATGAATCCTAATAGTACATAGCGTGATTGGGTTCCGAAAGGTCTTAGCATGACGCGTGCCAACAATACGTCCAATCCGCTTTTGGTTGCTGCGATGGCAAGTATGAACCCACCAATAAATAACATAATGATTGGATCGGCAAAGCAATGCATAATGGATTTATATTTGACTGTCTGTCCCAATTCTTCTGTCGAGATTCCTTGAGTAAGGAACCATAAGCTGCTGTCGGAAACGGTGAGTAACAATAAAACGACAATCAATACGGAAGTGGTCCATGCAGGGACAGCCTCGAATACCCACATCAGTGTGGCAAAAATAAAGATAGAAATAAGTCTTTGTTCTATAACTGTTAACCCTTCTATACCAAATGTGTCAATAGGGAGGAGCCATAAAATAAGGGAAAGGGTAATAGCTACGGTTAGCTTTATGCATCTGGCCACTGTCTGATTTTTTGCCAACCGTTTGGCTTTCTTTAAGTCTTGATAAGCTTCCACTAGATGGAAGCCGTGAAAAATCTTGTACATAATACTAGTTTAAGATAAAATTAAAAAACGGTGCAAAAATAACTTTTTATTCTATATCTCGTAAATCAACGAGAGAAGTTTTTTATAATTCTTTTGGATTGTGATGTCCTTGAAGATATTAATATGGATATTAGGTAGTCTGCTGCAATTTCTCTAAATTTGTGCCATTAACTCGACTAATACATTCATGGAGCACACTGAAACTTTAATAGTAGAGCAGTTGAAGATAGGCAACGAAGACGCCTATCAATACATCTATGACCGTCACTATGCTCTGCTGTGTCATGTCGCAAGTGGCTATGTAAAAGATCAATTCCTCGCGGAAACCATTGTCGGGGATACTATTTTTCATTTATGGGAGATTCGTGAAACGTTAGAGATTTCCGTTTCTATCCGTAGCTATTTGGTGAGAGCCGTCCGTAATCGTTGTATCAACTATCTGAATTCTGAATGGGAAAAGCGTGAGATCGCGTTTTCATCTCTAATGCCTGATGAGATAACAGACGATAAAATGACGATCTCCGATTCGCATCCGTTAGGTGCATTGCTGGAGCGTGAACTGGAAGAGGAAATATATAAAGCCATTGATAAATTGCCGAATGAATGTCGTCGCGTATTCGATAAAAGTCGTTTTGAAGGAAAATCATACGAAGAAATTTCTCAAGAGTTAGGCATCTCTGTCAATACGGTTAAATATCATATAAAGAATGCATTAGCATCTTTACAAATGAATCTAAGTAAATATCTGATTACTCTACTTTTATTTTTTTTCGGGTAAAAACGAAAAAAAGTCATTTTCAGACTACCCTCAATTAAAAAACTACTGTCTCCTTTATAGAACGCAGAAAAATGGAAGAAGAAAAGAAACATATTGATGAATTGATTGCAACCTATCTGACGGAAGGTTTGGACAAAAATGCTTTAGCCGAACTGAAAGCATGGATAGCTGCATCACCTGAAAATAAGAATTACTTTATTCAGCAGCGGGAAGTCTGGTTTTCTGCTGTCAGTCGTGAAGCTGCGTCGAAATACAATAAAGATAAAGCGTTCGATACATTTAAGAAACGTATCGGAAATCGGAAGGAAATAGAAAAAACGTCTCATCATGGATTCCGGTTGTCAATGTTGTGGCGTTATGCAGCGATTATTGCAGTCATACTTGCAGTCGGCTGCTTCTCTTATTGGCAGGGAGGAGTGAACGTAAAAGACACATTCGCGGATATATCCGTAGAAGCTCCTTTAGGATCGAGGACAAAGCTTTATTTGCCGGATGGTACATTAGTTTGGCTGAATGCCGGTTCACGAATGACTTACTCACAAGGTTTCGGAGTCGATAATCGTATGATCGAACTGGAAGGTGAGGGATATTTTGAAGTCCGGCGGAATGAAAAACTCCCTTTCTTTGTAAAGACTAAAGATTTACAATTGCAAGTACTGGGAACAAAATTTAATTTTCGCGATTACCCGGAGGATCATGAAGTCGTAGTATCTTTATTGGAAGGGAAAGTAGAACTGAATAATTTACTGAAAAAAGAGAAAGAAGCAATTCTTGCGCCTGATGAGAGAGCAATATTGAATAAAACGAACGGACGGATGACAGTAGAAACAGTTACAGCCTCTAATGCTTCGCAATGGACGGACGGTTATCTGTTTTTTGATGAAGAGCTTCTGCCGGACATCGTGAAAGAATTGGAACGTAGCTACAATGTAACTATTCGCATTGCCAATGATTCTTTAAATACCTTCCGGTTCTACGGTAATTTTGTCCGTCGGGAGCAAAGTATTCAGGAAGTATTGGATGCGTTGGCATCTACGGAGAAAATACAATATAAGATTGAAGAACGCAATATAACTATCTATTAACCGGTTACCAGAGATTTATAATACTATGATTGTTTAACCTTAGAAATTGAAGAATATGAAGGAAGAAAATAATATTGAATAGTCTTTAGTGAATGAATAAGGAGAGAAAAATAAAAACCGGAAGATCTCGAACATCTTCCGGCTCCTGAATCTCTTCTTCAACAACTTTCAAACGTGAGCATGTTTTCAAAAGAGATAATGCAAAGTTAGCAAAATACATCTCTTTTAAAACGAGTTATTCAAGTTTTAATTAAATAATTTGTTTATTTTATGAATTACAGGAAGAAGGCCATATTAATGGTCGTGGCTCTCTTTTGCCTTAACATAGCAATGCTAGCCCAGGCCGTTTCATTGAAAATGAATAATGTTTCAGTGAAAGAAGCAATGACGCAACTGAAGAATAAAAGCGGATATTCTTTCGTATATAAAGTGGGAGATCTGGATACAAAGAAAATTGTGAGTGTAAAGGCAAAGCAGTTGAATGAGGCTATCGATCAGATATTGTACGGGCAAGATGTTGTTTATGAGGTAAAAGGTAAGAACATTGTTGTCCAAAAAGGGCAACGGCAGAATACCTCTAAAGACACTAAAAAGCGTAAAATCACAGGTGTGGTGAATGATGCCAATGGTGAACCGATCATCGGTGCTACCATCAAGGAAAAAGGAACGGCTAACGGAACCGCATCTGATTTGGATGCGAAGTTCTCGTTGGAAGTATCACCGGGAGCCGTATTAGAGATTTCCTATATTGGTTATCAGACACAGGAAGTAAAAGTGGGCGACCGGACCTCTTTATCCGTGACCTTGGCTGAGAATCAGCAAATTTTAGATGAGGTGGTAGTGGTGGGATATGGTACGACTTCCCGCAAAAATCTGACTACTTCTATTGCTACGGTAAAAACAGAAAAAATATCGAAAGCAGCTACCAGTAATATTTCCGGAATGTTGTTGGGGCGTGCTGCCGGTTTGCAGGCAACCGTATCCAGTCCCCAGCCGGGAGGAGGCATCAATATCTCCATTCGTGGAGGTGGTACACCGATTTATGTGGTAGATGGAGTGGTTATGCCTAGCGGCTCTTTTGAAGTCGGTACGGGGAGCACATCACTTCCTTCCTCCGTCAACCGTGCAGGATTGGCAGGATTAAATCCCAACGATATTGAATCTATTGAAATCCTGAAAGATGCTTCTGCTGCCATTTATGGTATCGGAGCTGCCGATGGTGTTATTTTGGTGACTACCAAAAAGGGAAAAGAAGGAAAACCGACCATAGTGTATGAAGGAAGTTATTCCATACAGAAACATTATCCTTATCTGGAGGTATTGAGTGGTCCCGAATTGATGAACATGGTCAATGTTTTCAGTAAGGAGAATTATTTATATGACAAAGGTCAGTATCCTTATGGAAATACTGCTTATGATGATAAGTGGACACCTATCTTTACACCGACACAAATAGCCAATGCTCCGACTACGGACTGGTTGGACAAAGTGCTGAAAACAGGTGCGGTGACCAATCATAATCTGACGATTAGCGGTGGTTCTGAAAAGTTTAAATATTATCTGGGTGTTAACTACTATAAAGAAGATGCTACCGTTCATAATTCGGATATGGAGCGCTACTCTTTGCGTACAAATATCACCTCCCAACTGACTAACTTTTTGAAACTGACAACAATCGTCAATTTGAATCAGAATAATTACACGAACTCTACTGTTGGCGGGGATGTTGGGAACTTAGGAGATCAGGGAGCCGGAGCACTTTTCGGAGCAATTTTCTATCCTTCCTATCTTCCCATATACGATGCCGAAGGGAAATATAATGTATTTAGCCGGACGCCTAACCCTGTTTCCATGCATGATATTAATGATAAGTCCGAGCAAAGTGGTTATTACATGAATTTCTCATTGGATGTTGATATCATAAAGAATATGCTTTCGGCAAAAGTGTTGTATGGATTGAACAAGGAAAATACCTCTCGTGATTCATACATACCTTCTGATGTTTACTACGCATTGCAACGTAAATCCAGAGGAAACTTAGGATATGGAAAAAGGCAACAAAGCACTCTCGAAGGTACATTGACATTTCAACATAAGTTTGGCGAGCTGTTGGATATGAATCTGATGGCCGGTATGGGACGTTATCTCGATAGTGGCGATGGTTCGGATATATCATACGAAAATGCGAATGATCATATACAGGGAAGCAGTGTAGGCATGGCAGACGGTCCTTTCTATCCGACTTCTTATAAATATAAAAATGAAAAGAGGTCACAGTTTGTCAGAGGAAATTTCGACTTATTGGGTCGCTATGTAGTATCTGCTTCATTGCGCCGTGACGGTACGGATAAATTCTTTCCCAGTAAGAAATATGCTCTCTTTCCATCTGTTTCTCTAGCATGGAAAATGAACGAAGAATCATTTATAAAGAATATCTCCTGGATTAATATGTTGAAACTAAGAGCCAGTTATGGTGAAACTGGTAGTGACAATTTAGGTACAACACTATATGGTATTGTAACAACTACCCGTGAAGATGTTCAGTTCAATAATAATTCAGTTACCTATATTCCTTACATATTGTCCGGTGCCAACTATGAAGATGTAACCTGGCAAAAGACGGTTATGAAAAATATCGGATTGGATTTTTCCGTTCTTAGAGATAGAATCTGGGGTAGTGTAGATGTATTCCGTAATGACGTAACCCATTTGTTGGGGACAGCACCGACTGAATTATTGGGAATGCACGGAACACGTCCTATCAATGGAGGACATTATAAACGTACCGGAGTAGATGTGAGTTTGAATTCGCTGAATCTTCAAACACATGATTTCAAATGGACCTCTCAAATTACACTGTCCCATTATAACGCGGTATGGATAGAACGTATGCCCAACTATGATTATCAAAAATATCAGAAAAGGAAAAATGAACCGATGAATGCATTCTATTATTATAAAACGACCGGTATCATCAATGTGGATAAGAGTAATATGCCCGAATCGCAACGTTCGTTAGGTCCTGCTGCTTGTATGCCGGGATATCCTATTGTTGAAGATAAAAATGGTGATGGAATCATTGATGTGAATGACTCTTATATGGATAATACGTTACCTAAATTATATTTTGGTTTCGGGAATACATTTACATGGAAGAACTTTGATTTGGATATATTCATGTATGGTCAATTGGGAGTAAAGAAATGGAATGATGCATATGGCAATAGTATAGATGTCGGAGGTCTCTCCAGAGGAGTGGATGCGCACAATGTTGGTATCTATTCTTATAACATTTGGAATACCCAGACAAACACGAACGGACGCTTCCCGGGTATCGCAATCAGTAAATCAGTGGCTTTACCCGAAAATCTGGGCTTTGATTATACAAGAGAAAATGCCTCTTATATACGTGTAAGAAACATCACACTAGGATATAATCTGGGTCCCAAAGAGTTATCTGTATTTAAAGGATATATTAGAGGAATACGTGTGTTTGTCGATTTTCAGAATCCTTTGACCTTTACCAAATACAAAGGATATGACCCTGAAATCAACACCTCCTCTTCTAATTTGACCGGAGGGCAATATCCTCAAATGAGAGTTTATTCAATAGGTGCAAAATTAACCTTCTAAACTTCAAGCTATGAAATCTAACAAATTATGTCGTATGAAAAAGAAGATTTTTTTACCGATGCTTGTTTCCTTGCAACTATTATTCGGTAGTTGTGAGAATAATTTTGATCCTTATATTTATGGAGCTTTGTTGCAGGGAGAATATCCTTCTACAGAGCAGGAGTATGTTTCCTATATGATGATTTGCTACTTGCCATACACTACGGTTTGGACGTATGATATGGGTTCAGGCGGTTTGCAGCACGGTATTCATATACAGTCGGGAGGAACGGTACGTATGTTTGATTCCACTTCTGATATATGTGCATCTGCTACCACAGTAGGTGCAGACTGGGAACGCTTTACTAAAGGAGACTACAGTAATTGCTTTTATTACTGGCGTGGAAATGTAGATGATGGCAGTAACCTCAACCATTTCCCGAAAACAGCTCAAATAACCCGTATGACTGAAATCATTGGAACTTTGGAGAAAGCTCCTCTGACTGCTCTTACAGAAGAAAAAAAGAATAACCTGCTTGGAGAAGCACGTCTGTGTCGTGGATTGATGATGTACTTTCTGTTACATGTTTACGGTCCTGTACCGGTCATCCTAGACCCCGAAAAAGTAATTGATCCGGAAGCGTTATCGAATACCGTGCGTCCTTCTTTGGACGAAATGACTCAATGGATTACGGATGATTTGGAATTTGCTGCAAAGAACGCTCCCGAAACAGCTCCGGATTTGGGACGCTATACGCGTGACTATGCCCGTTTCTGCCTGATGAAACACTGTCTGAACGAGGGTGAACACATGGAAGGCTATTATCAGAGAGCGATGGATATGTATAATGAACTCAATACGGGTAAATATGATTTGTTTAAAACTGGAAGTACCCCATACGTTGACCTGTTTAAGAATGCCAATAAATTCAATAAAGAGATCATTATGGCTGTCAGTTGTAGTCCGACTGCCGATGGTAATCCGAAACATGGAAATGCGAACCCTTTCCTGATGTGGGCTTTACCTTCCGATGTGGCAAAAGAGGCTCCTTTCCCGATGGGAGGTGGATGGATGCAGGCTTTCAGTATGGACAAGAAATACTACGATGCTTTCGAAAGCAATGACGGTCGTTTGAAAACCATTGTAACCAGTTATAAGGATAAGAATGGTGTCGTTATCAGCAAAGATAATCTGGGAGTGAGATGGAACGGATATATTATAAATAAATTTCCGCAGGAAACCATGACAACTTTCCAGGGTACCGATATTCCTTTGGCAAGATGGGCCGATGTATTATTGATGTATGCAGAGGCAGAAGTACGCAAAACAGGAACTGTACCTTCTGTGGCTGCTATAAATGCAGTAAATCAAGTAAGGAACAGAGCAGGATTGGCAAATTTGCCGGCTGTGGCAACCAATACCAAGGATGCTTTTCTGGATGCTATCTTGACCGAACGGGGACATGAACTCTTTTATGAAGGTAATCGTAAAATTGACTTGATCCGTTTTAATAAATATGCGCAGGAAATGTATAAAGCGAAGGGAGTAATGCCGACGCATCAGTACATGCCGATTCCTAATTATGCAGTCGAACAGGCGGTTTCTTATGGAAAAGAGCTGAAGCAAACTTGGGAACGTCCGGGTTGGGCGGAAGATAAGAGCAAAGCGCAGCAAAATATAAATTAAACCTATTAACTGAATATAAAGATATGAAACGTATGAGTTACTATATAATTGGTCTATTATTGTCTTTAATGAGTTGGGCATGCTCGGATGATGTAGAAACAGGCAGAGAAGAAATTCCGGTGGAAACGGATGGCGGATATTTATTTGCCCACATGACGAATGCTAATTATGGAAAGCTGTATTATGCAGCTTCCCGGGATGGTGTAAATTGGGAGACGCTAAATAAAGGTCGGATAATCAATAGTGCTTACATTGGGCATCCAGATATTTGTCAGGGACATGATGGGGCTTTTTATATGATAGCAGTCAATCCGTTGGCTTTGTGGCGGTCAGAAGATTTGGTGACATGGACGTCTAGCCCGTTGGATGAAATGATTTTTAATCGTAGTAATGCGCAGGGATTTTATACTACTTATTATTGGGGAGCACCCAAGATGTTTTATGACAAGGACAGCGGACAATATATTATAAGCTGGCATGCCTGCAACGATCCGGATAAGGATGACTGGGACAGTATGCGTACTCTCTATGTGTTGACAAAAGATTTTGAGACGTATACAGAACCGCAGAAACTGTTCAACTTCACTGGCGCAGATGAGAACATGGCTATTATTGATGCCATTATCCGAAAGGTAAACGGTGTTTATTATGCAATCTTGAAAGATGAACGTGATCCGGCTGTTGCTCCGGAAACCGGGAAAACAGTCCGTATTGCCACCTCTTCCAATCTGACCGGTCCTTACACCAATCCGGGAACACCTGTCACTCCGAATGATATGATGCGTGAAGCACCTATTTTTATCGAACGGCCCAATCATAGCGGTTGGTTCATTTATGCGGAGTCTTATGCCGCCAAACCTTATGGCTATCATTTGTTTCAGTCGACCTCTATGGACGGGCCGTGGAAAGAGCGTACCTTCTCCGGGCCTAATGTAAAGGATGGCACGGACAGACCGGGTGCACGACACGGCTGCATCGTGAAGGTGAACGAAACGGTTTATCAGGCTTTGTTGAAAGCATATAAAAAATAAATGTATAATCTTAATATGACTGTATTATGAAATATTATATATATACGATTTTTCTGCTTCTGTTGGCGGCATCCTGTAGCGATGACGTACAGAAATGGGATAATTGGCCGGAATGGAAACTTGCCTCTCCTCTTTCCGTAGGGGGGAATGTGTTGGATGAAGAAATTTACTCCAATTTTCAGGGGAAGAAGCTTCATTTGGAAAAGGGACAGGAAATCGAATTTTCGGGAACCGATGGTATAGAATCCATTCTCTCACCGGATTACTTTGAATACTTGTCCGAAAATAAAGCTCGTTTTAAAGGAGAGACAGGCGATTATAGTGTGCTTTATGATCCCGTTAATGAACTTCTGTATGTAGAAAAAGCCGGTGCAACTTATCCGGAAGGATTGTGGTTCTGTGGTGCTAACTGGGGGCATCCTCAAGCGGGAGTGGTTACTACAAGTGGCTGGAGTATGGACGGAGCCAACAATGTGCTTTATTGTTATAAAAGTGCTGACAACGTTTTTCAGCTCACTGTATATTTGGCTAATAACTTCTCATTCAAGTTCTTCAAACATAGAGGTTGGGGAGAAGGTGATAATGAGATTACCACTTTACCGGAAGACAATATAACACTTACCACTCCATTCCTGGTTGCAGGAAAGAGTGGGGGAGATTTTATCCCTGGACCGCTGTTCCAACCCGGAGTATATCTTATTACGCTTGATTTGAACAATAATACTTGTGCTTTTGAAGCAAAAGATGAAAATATTCAGGAGCAAACCTTCCTTGTTAACGGGCATGAAATGGGTATATTAGAAGAGGCTTCGTCTTACCTGGGTATTGCTTTGGAACTTCATGAAGGCGATGAAGTGACTTTCGGCAATTTCGGTGATGTGAGAAAGATGCTTCAACCGGATTTCTTTGAAGATATAACAAAGGATAAAGCCACATTTATAGGGGCGGACGGAAACTATAAACTGTTTTATGATCCGATAAACAAACTGATGTATTTAGAAAATCGTTCGGTAAACTACCCGGATGGTTTATGGGTTTGCGGTTCTAATTTCGGGCATCCTCAAGCCGGACGGGTGACTGTTGCCACATGGACCTTCAATTTGCCGAGTGATGCATTCCAGTGCGTGAAGATATCGGATAATGTTTTTGAAACAACTCTTTATCTGGTTAAAGATTTCCAGTTTAAATTCTATAAGCAACGTCCGTGGGGAGGTGAACTGGCTAGCACCACTGTTAATCCTTATCCTATTAATCTATTAGGTAAAGGCTGGTTTTATAGTGATCCGGCAACGGGTGGTACTGGTGGCGGACATTTTAC
Source organism: Bacteroides sp. AM16-13 (assembly GCF_003602705.1). Lineage (NCBI taxonomy): Bacteria > Pseudomonadati > Bacteroidota > Bacteroidia > Bacteroidales > Bacteroidaceae > Bacteroides > Bacteroides sp. AM16-13. The sequence continues at coordinate 8,624 of NZ_QTLK01000037.1, read as the reverse complement.
CGGTGATTTTGTAGCCGGGCCGGATTTCACGCCGGGAGTATACCGTGTCCGGATAGATCTGAATAAGAATATATGTATGTTTATTGATAAGGTAGACGAAGGTCAGCTTGGAGAAGAATCTTATAAAATAAACGGTACAGAGCTGACTCAATCTAATGATCCCAATTATATCGGTGTAGAGTTGAATCTCACGAAAGGGCAGACTGTCGATTTTGAAGGTTTTAGTTATCTGGATTATATGCTTCAACCGGAATACTTTACGAATGAAAACGGCCAATACAAGTTTAATGCTCCGGATGGCAAGTATAAGATCTCCTATAATAAGAATAGGGAACTTATATATGTAGAGAAAACGACTGGTGCGGAATTCCCCGAAACTGTATGGATCACTGGGGCTACCTTCGGGCATCCTAGAATCAGCGGACTTCTTGCTGATGACATTGGAAATTGGGGATGGGAAAACCCGAAAGATTTTATCTGTTGTGTGAAGACCGGGGATCGTATTTTTGAAACCAATCTATTTTTAAACAATGACTTTATGTTCAGATTCTATAAGAAAAAAGGTTGGAATAATGAAATTACTTCGTTTGACGTGACTATTGTGTCTGAAGGTGATTTAATAGCCCGGGGCGGTTATTGGAACGGAGATCAATGGCAGGAAACAGAAAACTTCGGACCGGGAGCTAATTTCAGAGCCGGTATATATCATGTCAAGCTGGATATGAATACAAATACCTGCACGTTTACAAAGAAATACTAGTTTTGAGTATTATATTAGTATAGCATAACATAAAGAGGCCGGTTTTATACAAAACACGACCTCTTTATATAAATGGCTATGTGGTTTTCTCTTTTAGAAATGTCTTATTATATAGATTCTAAAAATAATATCCATGAAGAAATCTTTATTGGTTTTAGCTTTATTGTTTTCATTGGCATCCTTTTCCCAGTCTCCGGTCGATAAGTCTTTTCCTCCGGAAGAGGTGTTTGCATTGGGTTCTTATTATTAACCCGAGCAATGGGATTCCTCCCAATGGGAACGTGATCTGAAGAAAATGTCGGAGATGGGGATCAAGTTCACCCATTTTGCGGAGTTCGCTTGGGCCATGATGGAGCCGGAAGAAGGAAAGTATGATTTTGAGTGGCTGGATCGTGCAGTCTCTTTGGCGGAGAAATATGGTTTGAAAGTAATCATGTGTACGCCTACTCCTACACCTCCTGCCTGGCTGTCGAAAAAGTACCCCGATATATTGATTCAGCGGGATAATGGAGTTTCCATTCAGCACGGACGGCGTCAGCATGCTTCCTGGAGTAGCGACCGTTACCGTCGTTATGTAGAAAACATTGTTTCCCGTCTGGCAATGCGTTATGGCAATCATCCTGCTGTTATCGGCTGGCAGATTGACAATGAGCCGGGACACTACGGAGTAGTGGATTACAGTGAAAATGCACAACTAAAATTCCGCGTCTGGCTACAAAAGAAATACGGAACTATCGACGAACTGAATGATACATGGGGAACCTCTTTCTGGAGTGAAACTTATCAGGACTTCGACCAAGTGCGTCTCCCTAGTCAGCAGGAAGTACCCGATAAGCCCAATCCTCATGCCATGCTCGACCTGAACCGTTTCATGGCAGACGAATTGGCGGGCTTTGTTAATATGCAGGCGGACATACTCCGGCAGCATATTAATAAAGACCAATGGATCACTACCAACCTGATTCCTGTTTTCAATCCGGTTGACCCGGTACGGATCGATCATACGGACTTCCTGACCTACACCCGCTATCTGGTGACCGGACATAATCAAGGAATAGGTAGCCAGGGCTTTCGAATGGGGATTCCCGAAGATCTTGGGTTTTCCAATGACCAGTTTCGTAACCGTGTAGGCAAAACATTCGGAGTGATGGAACTACAACCCGGTCAGGTGAACTGGGGAGTGTATAATCCACAACCCCTACCCGGCGCTGTGCGTATGTGGGTGTATCACGTTTTTGCAGGTGGTGGGAAGTTTGTGTGCAATTACCGTTTCCGTCAACCTCTGAAAGGCAGTGAGCAGTATCATTACGGCATGATAATGACCGACGGGGTGACTCTTTCTCCGGGCGGTGAAGAATATGTACGTATCACGCAGGAGATGAAAAAGCTTCGTGCCGCCTACGATAAGAAAAACCGTATGCCCAAACAGCTGGCTTCCCGACGCATTGGACTGCTTTTCGATATGAACAACTATTGGGAAATGGAGTTCCAGCGTCAGACAGACCAGTGGTGGACGATGCCGCACATACATAAGTATTACAACCTGTTGAAGTCCTTTGCCGCTCCCGTCGATGTGATCTCGGAGAAGGAGGATTTTTCGGGTTATCCCTTCCTGATTGCGCCGGCTTATCAGTTGCTTGATAACAATTTGGTAGAACGTTGGACTGAATACGTGAAGAATGGAGGACATCTGATTCTGACCTGCCGTGCCGGGCAGAAAGACCGTAATGCCAAATTGTGGGAGGCTCCTTTAGCTGCTCCCATCCACCAACTGGCCGGAATAAACAGCCTGTACTATGACCATCTGCCTCACAATCTGTATGGAATGGTTGATTTCGGGGGCATGGAATACGCCTGGAACAATTGGGCGGACGTACTAACTCCGGATGCCGGAACAGATGTTTGGGCTGTGTATGCGGACCAGTTTTATAAGGGAGCTGCTTCTGTGATACACCGTAGGCTGGGTAAAGGAACGGCCACCTATATCGGAACGGATACCGATGACGGGAAATTGGAGAAAGAAGTAGTACGTCGTGTATATAAGGAAGCCGGCGTACCGACTGAAGATTTACCATACGGAGTAGTGAAGGAATGGCGGGATGGTTTTTACATCGCTTTGAATTATACATCGGACATTCAGGAAATAGCCATTCCCGATGAGGCGGAGATATTGATCGGCAGTGCACGCCTCGAACCTGCAGGAGTAGTGGTGTGGAAGGAAAAGTCAGACGACAGGCATAAATAATCAAATAAACGGGAATTAAAAGAACAAGGAATCTTTTATATTAATCAATTGAAAATAGCATGAAAAATAAATGGTGTGTTAATGTTGTGTTTTTATTCTTTTTAGTGGGGATATGTGTATGCGCCTGTACACAGGATTCTAATTCTTCAAACAACAGTCGTTGGACGGAAGAGAAGATACAAGAATGGTATGACAATCAGCCTTGGCTGGTAGGTTGCAATTATATTCCGGCAACGGCAATCAATCAGATAGAAATGTGGAGTGCGGATACTTTCGATCCTGAACAGATTGATAAAGAGCTATCATGGGCGCATGAACTGGGCTTTAATACCTTACGCGTATTCTTGAGCAGTGTCGTATGGCAAAATGATGCGGCAGGAATGAAGAAACGTATGGATGATTTTTTGAATATTTGCGGGCAATATTCAATCCGCCCTATGTTTGTGTTCTTTGATGATTGTTGGAATCCGGAGTCGGCTTATGGCAAGCAACCGGAACCGAAGACGGGTGTACATAATTCCGGCTGGGTGCAGGACCCTTCGTGTAGTTTGCGTAAAGACACACTGACGTTGTATCCTTTTCTACAAGAGTATGTAAAAGATATTGTCCGAACCTATGCTAACGATGACCGGATATTGATGTGGGATTTGTATAATGAACCCGGAAATAGTAAACACGAGGAAACTTCTTTGCCCTTATTGACGAATGTCTTTCGTTGGGTGCGCGATTGTAAACCGTCACAACCGATTACTGCCGGTGTATGGGACTATAATTCTCCCCGGAAGAATGTTCTGAATGCGTTTGTGTTGAATCATTCGGACATCATCTCTTATCATAATTACGATAATGAGGAACGGCATGGCGAATGTATCAAATTTTTAAAGATGCTTAACCGTCCGTTGATCTGTACCGAATATATGGCCCGTCGCAATGACAGCCGCTTTTGTAATGTTCTTCCTTTGATGAAAAAAGAAAAGGTAGGCGCCATCAATTGGGGATTTGTTGCAGGAAAGACAAATACTATTTTTGCCTGGGATGACGTCATTCCGTCGGGTGAAGAACCAGAATTATGGTTTCATGATATCTATCGTCCTACCGGAGTACCTTATCAGCAGGAAGAAGTCGATTGTATTCAATCCCTGACAGGAAAAAGATAGAATCACGTATTCTTTTTTATCTCTGTTTTTTAGTTTTCATATAGGTTGCTATACTATATTATTTTATTTTTGTATCGTTCTTCTATAATTTGATAACTACTATAATTAAAACCATGAAAAAACTGAAGATTTTATTATTCTTATGTATTGTTGCATGTACGCTTACGGTACAGGCGCAAAAACAATTTACTTTGAGCTCTCCGGATGGAAAGCTTCAAACGACGATTACCGTAGGTGATAAGCTGACTTATGACATCCACTGTAACGGACGGCAGATCCTTGCTCCTTCTCCAATTTCGATGACATTGGATAACGGAGAAGTCTGGGGAGAGAAAGCAAAGTTGTCCGGCACTTCCGGGAAAAAAGTAGATCAGATGATTCCTTCTCCTTTCTATCGTGCCAGTGAATTGAGAGACCACTATAATGAACTGACTCTTCGGTTTAAAAAAGACTGGAATGTCGAGTTTCGTGCGTACAATGATGGTATTGCTTACCGCTTTGTCAGCCGTGCGAAGAAACCTTTCAACGTGGTAGATGAAACAGTAGATTATCATTTCCCATCCGATATGGTAGCTTCTGTACCTTATGTAAAAACAGGAAAAGACGGTGATTATAACTCTCAATATTTCAATTCATTCGAAAATACTTATACTACCGATCCATTATCGAAGCTGAATAAAAAACGTTTGATGTTTTTGCCATTAGTCGTGGATGCCGGCGAAGGCGTTAAGGTTTGTATCACAGAATCCGATTTGGAGAATTATCCCGGCCTTTATTTGTCTGCTATTGAAGGAGAAAATCGGTTGACGGGACGTTTCGCTCCATACCCCAAGAAGATGGTGCAAGGCGGACACAATCAACTTCAAATGTTGGTGAAAGAGCATGAAGCTTACATTGCCAAAGTAGATAAACCCCGGAATTTCCCGTGGCGCATGAGCATTGTTACCACTTCCGATAAGGATTTGGCAGCAAGCAACTTGAGCTATTTGTTGGCTGCCCCTTCCCGTCTGACGGATCTTTCATGGATTAAACCCGGCAAAGTAGCATGGGACTGGTGGAATGCCTGGAATTTGGATGGCGTTGATTTTGTGACCGGAGTAAATAATCCGACTTATAAAGCCTACATTGATTTTGCTTCTGCAAACGGAATCGAATATGTGATACTTGACGAAGGCTGGGCGGTAAATCTGCAAGCGGATTTGATGCAAGTGGTGAAAGAGATTAACCTGAAAGAATTGGTAGATTATGCAGCCTCCAAAAATGTGGGTATTATTCTTTGGGCCGGTTATTATGCTTTCGAACGTGATATGGAGAATGTTTGCCGTCATTATGCCGACATGGGAGTAAAAGGTTTTAAGGTCGACTTTATGGATCGTGACGATCAGCTTATGACTGCGTTCAATTATCGGGCTGCCGCGATGTGTGCTAAATATAAACTGATCCTCGACTTGCATGGAACGCACAAACCGGCCGGTTTGAATCGTACTTACCCGAATGTATTGAACTTTGAAGGTGTCAATGGTCTGGAACAGATGAAATGGAGCCCGGCTTCGGTGGATCAGGTGAAGTATGACGTGATGATTCCTTTCACTCGTCAAGTATCCGGTCCGATGGACTACACTCAAGGAGCGATGCGCAATGCTTCGAAAGGTAACTATTATCCTTGCAATTCAGAACCGATGAGTCAGGGAACTCGTTGCCGTCAACTTGCTCTGTATGTTGTATTTGAATCTCCTTTCAATATGTTGTGTGATACGCCGAGCAACTATATGCGCGAACCGGAATCAACAGGATTTATTGCTGATGTTCCGACAGTGTGGGATGAAAGTATCGTGCTTGATGGTAAGATGGGAGAGTATATCGTAACAGCACGCCGGAGTGGAAATGTCTGGTATGTAGGTGGAATCACCAATTGGACGGCACGTGACATCGAAGTGGATTGCTCTTTCCTGGGTGGTAAGACGTATGACGCTACATTGTTTAAAGACGGAGCAAATGCTCACCGGATCGGGCGTGATTATAAATGTGAATCCATCCGGATAAAAAATGACAGTAAGTTGAAGATTCATTTGGCACCCGGAGGTGGTTTTGCTTTGAAGATTAAGTAAACAACCACTTTACACACTACATTGTCTATTAAATCTTGAAATAGATTTGATATATCTGCAATAGGTTGGATAAGGGTGCGTCCCCACCCTTATAAACGAAGAATAACCCTCGTTACAACTATCTGTAGCGAGGGCTATTACATTAAAAAGAGAGTTCTGGCACATTCCTGTCAGATTCTTATAAGCAAGTCGATTGGGAGGATCACCCTGTAATGACGATGATAGGCAGGGAGGTGTCAGGATAAAGCCGCAATACCTGTCCCTATCAAATTGGCATTATTCATGCTTTTGATATCAACCTCTACATCTTCCAAACCAAACAAACTGAAAAGCTCCCGTAATTTTTCCATGACAATCATGTTATAGTTCTTGTCTTTTCTGTTCTTGCTCCAAAAAAGGCTGCCTTCTGCAACCAGGCAAATTTTTCGTATATTCTTGTTGTATGACTTCAACAACATGATAAGCCCTGTCAGTGAAGCTGCAACTAACTGTGCTGATCTACTATATATCCACTGTGCTACTTCTACATACACCTCCTTATAAATATCGGGATAGTTCATAATAGAGGTGAGCTTTTGTGCATCAAACTTTTCTTCGAACTCCTCCAATGGGAAAGTTGCTTTTAGAATATCTCCCAGGTACATACCGGATACAGCTTTTTCGAAACGTTGTTTTCCCGGATTCCCGGAGATTCCATCCACTGTATTATCTACTGCAGTGAGGAACGGTGGATGAAAATTGCCGGATTCCAGATTGACGGGAATCAATCCATCTACTTTATGTGACGGATTTAATTTTTTAATTTTGTCAGCCGGAATAAAAGTTGCCATATTGGTGCCTGTTCCTACAATCAGACCTATATACGCATCGTAACTACTGTCGGTAAGTCCGGCAAATAAACTGGCAACAGTGTCATTGAGCACTTTTATGTTCGTAAACTTGATTTTATTTCTTTCATTCAGATAGTCGAGCAAAGGTTTTCCAACAACTTCTCCGATCATCTCTTTTATATCAACCCCTTTGGTCCAACGCAGCAGTTTAGCATCTCCACCTGGGACGGACTCTGTCGGATAAGAAAAACAATATCCAATTGGCATCTCTTTTTCCCGTTTTATTCCGGTTATCATATCTGCCATTTCTTTGAACAACTCCTCTCGGGTATAACCGGGAGTTTTCATAATCGACATGTCCTTTTTCCAACCATTGTTAGGATGAATGGTGGGAGGCATTTTGCTGAAGTCAACGATTGCTACCCGGTAATTCGTTCCTCCCAAGTCGAGTACTAATGATTTGCCATTGATACCACTTGCTTTCGGAGTGATGAAAGTGGGAATGCATTGTATCTCTGCATTTTCAGTGTTCAAACCTTCTTCTACTTTCGCTTTAAATGAGCGAGCAATCTCTTTGAGCTGCTCATTATCTAACTGAAAAATATTTTTCTCCATGATATTATTTTTATTGTATAGAATATGTTTATGTATGAATAACAACTGAAGAGGAATTTTGCTCGTTAGGTATACGGTATATGGATCCAATCGGATTCCTGGATTTATCTCTTTCTTTTTGCTCTTTTCCTTTTTGCTCTTTCTTAAAAAAATGCTGAATGCAGTTTACTTACGCACACTTTCTCCTGTCGCCTATTTTTCACTTGCATTTCTCATATTCTCATTGTTTTTCGATAAACGAAAGATAATCAAATAGATATATTATGAGAAATACTTTTCAAAACGGCATTTCTCATAATATTACCAGCTTTTTATGCTGAAAATAGTGTATTTCTCATAGACTTTTTTTTTATTCTCATATTCCTTTTATGCATTTTCTCTATTTCTTGTTTTTTGTGGTCGTCATTCTGTTCCTCCCAGTCTTTTTCCGGACTGATTGTTATTCTTCCTTTTTTATATAAGTAACTTTTTATAAAGCAATTACCTTGCCTTACTTTACTGCTTTCCTGTATTAAGTTCTCCTTATCCCTTTATATTTTATCCTAATCATTGTTGTGTTTTGCTATAAGTATTTGTATCGTTTCACTGGAGTGGGCAGATCATTGCACTCTAGTGAACGGTACTGTCTACTCTAGTGCACAGACCTTTCCACTCTAGTGGAACGATATGGCTGCTTATACATAAATATGCTAATGTCTACTCTCTATACTCTGCATGTCCATTTTATAATCTATTATTTAAGTATTACCTGATTACATCTCTAGCTTGGCTTGACTTCATAATAGTCTGATGCTTCCTTTGCCTTGTAGTAGACTCTTTTTTTACTGAGTGTTTCGTTGCAGTCCATGCTAACTATGTAAGCGTCTCGGCGATGCCGCCCCCCCTCAAAAAAAATAGAAGTAGCATCTC
>NZ_QTLK01000036.1:0-44094 GCF_003602705.1 Bacteroides sp. AM16-13 | reverse complement strand
ACAATTTAACTAACTGAATCAGCTAGTGATTTCAACTACTGATTCGCATTATTAAATAATTTACCTGTATTGTGGTAAAAACTTCTTGTTCGTAATGTGTAGAAAATACACATACTTCAAAATCTGTAATTTGGGTTTCTATATCCGTAATTTGTATCATAAAGAGTTGGAACAGAATAGCTAACTTTGCATTATCAGAGAGAAACAATAAAAACCGTACGTATTATATGAGAAAATTGTTTTTTATTATTGTAACAGCCATCGGAATGATGCAAATCCCGATGCAATCTATAAATGCACAGAATATGAAAAAAGAAGAAGTACCTCAAAACATCAGCGCATTTCCGGTAGGAAAAGCGAATACAGGATTCGAACAATATTTCACGGGTAGATCTTGGCTGGCACCGCTGACTGGTAACAAAGACTTGAATGTACCCATGTCCAACGTTACTTTTGAGCCTGGCTGTCGGAATAATTGGCACAGCCATACGGGTGGACAACTCCTGATTGCCGTCGGCGGTGTGGGATATTATCAGGAACGTGGTAAAGCGGCGCGCCGTTTACTTCCCGGTGATGTGGTTGAAATTGCTCCGAACATAGAACACTGGCATGGCGCCGCTCCCGATAGTTGGTTCTCACATCTGGCTATCGGATGCAATCCGCAGACCAACCAGAATACATGGTTGGAACGAGTGGATGACCAACAGTATGCCGAAGTAACGAAAGATAACGTAGCAATCGGACTGCAAGCTACCGATCCTGAATTGGACGATATATTTAGTAATTTTACAAAAGAAGTGCAAGAATACGGTGCACTGGACATTAAACCCCGTCTTATGGTAACATTGGCATCCAATATTGCTTCACAAGCGCAGGCCGAATACCGCATCACACTCGAAAGCGCACTTAATGAAGGCATTGCTCCGATAGAAATAAAAGAAATCCTTTACCAGTCAGTAGCCTATGCGGGCATGGCTAAGGTCAGAGATTTTATCGGTATCACCAATGATATATTGCTCGCCCGTGGCGTGCGTCTTCCTTTGGAAGGACAATCGGTTGTATCATCCGAAACACGTTTCAATAAGGGACTGGAATTGCAGAAATCCATATTTGGTGAACGGATAGAACAGATGCATAAGAACGCTCCCGACAATCAGAAGCACATCCAACGTTACCTCTCCGCCAACTGTTTCGGCGACTATCAGACACGTAGCGGACTGAATGTAAAGACCCGCGAACTGATTACATTCTCGATACTTGTTTCTTTAGGCGGCTGTGAATCGCAGGTAAAAAGTCACATACAGGGAAATGCCAACGTAGGGAATAATAAAGATACGTTGCTGGCAGTCGTAACGCAACTCTTGCCATTTATTGGTTATCCGCGCACACTCAATGCCATAGCCTGTCTGAACGAAGTGATTCCGGAAAAATAATAAAGACATTGATGCATCCCGAAAGATAACGATTAAAATCTATCCGGGACTTGACAAACGCTTTTTAATGTTATATATTTGTAGTCCGGGAAAGTATGAAACGAATGATTACTAAATGAAAAAAGAGACGGAATATGGATATGAAATGGATGGAAAATAGTATAATATTACAACGAACTTAGCTCATTCCCTTAGCTTATACTAGGGGATAAGGCAACAGATATAGCCCAAAGGCTGCGAACTTTACAGAGTTCGCAGCCTTTTTTGTAACCTATTATTGAATATATTTTTGCAAATTCAGATTTTAAAGTTTATAATAAACAGGGGGGACGTTTATAATAAACGGTCACAGTATTTATTAATAACGCTCTTTATGTTTATGTGGTAGGTTGTTATCTTTTTTGTATAACCTTTCTCTAAAGGGTAGAAACTTGTGTGGTTGTGGTAATAATAATTGATATGTTGACTGGGTAATTTAATTTTATAAAATATAGTTCCTCCACTATTCTTGTTATTGTTACTCTATGTTATCTATCAGCTTTGTTTTGAAATGCACCTTGAATACCTGTTTTTATCTGTCGGAAACTTTGCAGGACGAGATAATAAAACCTCATATTTGATGATCGATTCACTGTAAGATTTGTTATCTTTGCAAAGGTTTCATTTATAAAGAGAAGAAGTTATGGATATCATGGACCGTTTGAAAGGACCCCGGCGCAATCTGCCTATCGGAATACAAAGTTTTGAGAGACTTCGTCGCGACGGCTATTTGTATGTTGACAAAACAGCATTTGTCTACGAACTTGCCTCAACGGGCAATCCATATTTCCTTAGCCGTCCGCGTCGTTTTGGCAAAAGTCTGCTGCTTTCTACGCTGGAAGCGTATTTCTGTGGAAAGAAAGAACTTTTTGAAGGACTTGCCATTGAACAGTTTGAAACAGAATGGAACGAACACGCTGTACTGCATCTTAGCCTGAATGCCGAAGACTACTCTGAAATAGAAGGATTGAGAAACGGACTCGAATTGCAACTTCGTAGTTGGGAAAAAAACTATGGAATCAGCGAGGAAGGCTTGAGTTATTCCGGTCGTTTCATGCAAGTTATCAAAGAGGCATACCGACAGACTGGTCGTGGTGTAGTTGTTCTTATTGACGAGTACGATAAACCGCTGCTCCGCTCTATGCATAACCCGGAATTACAAAGTAAGTTCCGCGAAATGCTCACAGCTTTCTACACTGTATTGAAGGATGCAGACCCCTGGTTGCGCTTCGTCTTTATCACCGGAGTGACCAAATTTGCTCAAATGGGTATATTCAGCACTCTCAACCAACTGATCGATATCAGCTTCGACCCGCAATACAATGCTCTTTGTGGTATGACCCGCCCGGAAATTGAAGCCAATTTCGTCCCGGAACTGGAACGGTTGGCAGAAAGGAACGGTTTGACAAAAGAAGACTGTATGGCATACCTTACTCGTATGTATGACGGATATCATTTCAACTATGTCCGTAAGGAAGGTATGTACAACCCGTTCAGCATACTGAATGTGCTTAGGAGCGGGATGTTTGAGAATTACTGGTTTGCCAGCGGAACACCCACTTTCCTTGCCGAAATGCTGAAGAAGACCCATTATGATTTGCGTGAACTGGACGGATTGGAAGTAACTGCTGCCTCTCTTACCGACGACCGTGCTGACGTAAACAACCCTGTGCCGATGATTTATCAAAGCGGCTATCTGACCATTAAAGGATATGATACAGAACTGCGTCTCTACAAGCTGGGTTACCCCAATGATGAGGTGAAGTATGGCTTTCTTAATTTTATCACTCCGTTTTATACCTCATTGGATGAATCGAAAGCCCCCTTCTATATCGGACAGTTTGTAAAAGAACTAAGGGCAGGAGATGTTGAGGCTTTCCTCACCCGCCTTCGTGCGTTCTTTGCCGATTTCCCCTACGAACTGAATGATAAGACAGAGCGTCACTATCAAGTGGTATTCTATCTTGTTTTTAAACTACTGGGGCAGTTTATTAACGCCGAAGTGCAAAGTGCCCTGGGACGTGCTGACGCTGTGGTGAAAACTGCAAATGCTGTTTATGTCTTCGAATTTAAGCTAAACGGTACCGCAGAAGAAGCATTGGCGCAGATTGATAATCGCGGCTATCTCATACCTTATACTACTAATGGTTGCCGTATAGTGAAAATAGGTGCAGAGTTCAGTAAGGAAGAACGCAATTTGAGTCGATGGTTAGTAGAGGAAGAAGGATAGTAGGGAATTGATAATAAAAGTATAGTATATAATTTCAAACCCAAAAAGTAACGCCCAAACGGTAAAAACAGCATCCGTTTGAGCGTTTTTTTTTAGAAATCTTTTTGGAAGGATGAGGAAGGAAACGATAGCTTATATCTTCCATTATTCCGTTCTCTATGTGATATATACGTTGATTTTAATGTTTCCTTTGACAACTTTCGGTCGATGTTCTATTTTTCATATTTTAGATTGTTCGAAAATGTAATAGATGTTAATTGGCTACCAGGCTTGCGAACTAATTTTTGATATGATATGTTGTTTAAAGTGAATAACGAATTAAAAAATGAACTAGAAAGTTAGATATGGACAAATAAAGCATTTCTAATGATTTAGCAGATAAAACATTACATTATAAAACTTATGATTATGAGAAAATCGATTATTTTATTAGCCTTGATATTGGGTGGACTTACAGCAAATGCCCAATCAGTTGTAGAAGGTACAAAAGTAACAGACAATTGGTCTGTGGAAGTCAATGCCGGTGCAATCACTCCCCTTACTCACAGTGCTTTCTTTAAAAGTATGCGTCCTGCTTTTGGAGTGGGAGTTTCCAAGCAATTAACTCCTATCTTCGGTTTGGGATTCCAAGGAATGGGATACATTAATACTACTCCGAGTAAAACATCTTTCGATGCTTCTGACGTCAGCGTATTGGGTAAAGTCAACCTGATGAACCTGTTTGCAGGTTACAAAGGCGAACCCCGTTTGTTTGAAGTGGAAGCCGTTGCAGGAATGGGCTGGTTACATTATTATGTGAATGGTGATGGAGATCAGAACACTTGGTCTACCCGTTTGGGATTGAATTTCAACTTCAACTTGGGCGAAAGCAAAGCATGGACATTGGGTATCAAACCTGCCATTGTATATGATATGCAAGGCACTTACCCCGAAACAAAGAGCCGTTTCAATGCCAATAACGCAGGTTTCGAATTGACAGCCGGATTGACATATCACTTTAAGACAAGTAACGGAACACATCATTTTGCAAAAGTGAGAGTGTACAACCAAGCTGAAATTGACGGATTGAACTCTTCCATCAATGCGCTTCGTTCGGAAGTGAATAACAAAGACGGTCAGATCAGCAACGCCAACCAGCGCATCAACGGACTGCAAGAAGAACTTGAAGCCTGCCGTACAAAGGTTGTTCCGGTAGAGACAGTAGTGAAAACCGCCCGTGTGCCTGAATCTATCATTACTTTCAGACAAGGTAAATCATCGGTTGACGCTTCCCAACTTCCTAACGTGGAACGTGTAGCTTCCTACATGAAGAAATATGCCGATGCAAAAGTAGTTATTAAAGGATACGCTTCTCCGGAAGGTAGTGTGGAGGTCAACGCAAGAATCGCTGCTGCACGTGCAGAGGCTGTAAAAACTATCCTTGTTAATAAATACAAGATTAGTGCATCCCGCATCACTGCTGAAGGTCAGGGCGTAGGCGATATGTTTACCGAACCGGATTGGAACCGTGTAAGTATATGTACGATTGAAGATTAAACAGATAGATTACATAAATAGAATAATGAAGGCTGCCCAAAAGGCAGCCTTTGTTGTATGTACTGGTTTTATAGATAAGCGGCTTATTTTTGAATAAGCCTGAAAGATTAGTAAACAGATTTCTTTGTACATTACATAAAATAGCTATTTTTGCAAGTATTGTTCATGCGCGTTCTGTGTTGAGTGTGCAAATATCAACCATTAAAAACTGTATTATGAAGAGAGTATTCGTTTTTCAAGATTTTAAATCGCAGAAATTCTGGAGTATAGAGGTAGTCGGGACAGATGTTACTGTAAATTATGGTAAGCTGGGGACTGCCGGACAAACACAAGTGAAAAACTACGCAACTACTGAAGAAGCTGAAAAGGCTGCCGACAAACTGATTGCAGAGAAGACAAAGAAAGGTTATGTGGAAACTGCCGAAGAAACAGCACGTGAAATGAAAGTGGAAGCTAAGAAATATACATTGAGCTATGATGAGTATGAAAACGATGTGAAGCTTTTGGATAAGATATTGAAAGACAAGCATCTCTCTGAATATAAGCAAATAACGATTGGCTGTTGGGATTATGAAGGTGATGACTGTTCGGCTTTGTTACAAGGTCTCATTGAAAATAAGGACAAGTTTGCGCAGATAGAAGGCCTGTTTTGGGGTGATATTGAACAGGAAGAACAGGAGATTTCATGGATTGAACAAGCCGACCTTAGTCCGCTGCTCGATAGTATGCCTAAATTGAAGGATCTGAAAATAAAAGGAACAAACAATCTGCGCTTGGGAAGAACTTCACGTCCGGAGTTGCGGTCGCTGGAAATAATCAGTGGTGGTCTGCCTACTGAAGTGGTAGAGGACATTCTTGCTTCTGATTTTCCCAATCTGGAAAAACTGATTCTATATGTTGGTGTGGAAGATTACGGATTTGAAGGTGATATTGAGATCTTCCGTCCGCTTTTCTCCAAAGAGCGTTTCCCGAAGCTGACCTATCTGGGGCTTGTTAACTCTGAAGAACAGGACAGCATTGTAGAAATGTTCCTGGAATCGGATATTCTTCCTCAACTTGAAACCATGGATATTTCGGCCGGTACTCTGAAAGATGAAGGTGCACAGTTATTGCTGGATAATATGGATAAAATCGCTCACTTGAAGTTTATCAATATGCGCTATAATTATTTGAGTAAGGACATGAAGAAACAGTTGCAGAACCTTCCTATGAAAATAGACATTGCCGAAACCGAAGAGGCGGATGAATATGATGGTGAATTGTGGTATTACCCGATGATTACAGAATAGGAGATGCAGATAATCGTTGTCAGCAACTCTTTATCCAAACGTATAGAATACTTTGTTGAAGCAGGTAAGCACTTGCAGACAGAAGTTTGTTTTATGACTTATGAGGAACTTTTTAGCTGCTTGCCGCTATTGCGGCAGGCAGTTATCAAACTGGAACCCTGTGTAAGTGATGAAACTGATTTCCTGAAATATGCGCTGTTGAATCAGGCATATAAAGAGACATTGCAACGTTTGAGCGAGATGAGCCTGCCTGATGATGTGTGCTTTTTAAATACTCCTGATGCTTTGTTGCGTGCTCTTGATAAAAAGGAAACAAAAGAAGTCTTGATGGACAAAGGGCTGAAAGTGACTCCGATGTTACCGTCTCCACACTCTTTCGATGAGTTACGGCAGCTTCTTGCCGATTGCGGTAGAGGATGCTTTTTAAAACCCCGTTATGGTTCGGGTGCGGGAGGCATTATGGCGATTCGTTATCAGCCCAACCGGAATAAGTGGATAGTCTATACTACGCTGCGGCAAGTGGACGGAGTGATTCATAATACCAAACGAATCAATCGTTTGAGCGTGGAAAAAGAGATAATCCCGTTGGCAGAAGCTGTGATACAAACAGAAGCTATCCTCGAAGAATGGATTCCTAAAGCACAATTGCAAGGAGAAAATTACGACCTTCGGGTAGTGTGCCGGGAGTCTGAAATAGATTATATCGTTGTGAGATGCAGCAAAGGAAGCATAACGAATTTACACCTGAACAACAAGGCGCATTGGTGGAATGAATTGTCTCTATCCGAAGAGGTACGGCAACAAATCTATTTTCAATGTCAGGAAGCTGTGCAATCCTTGGATTTGCGTTATGCAGGAGTAGATGTATTGATAGAAAGAGGGACGGATATTCCTTATATAATAGAAGTCAACGGACAAGGAGACCATGTTTATCAGGATATGTTTGCTCATAATTCTATTTATACTCAACAAATAAAAAACATAAAAAAGAAATATAACCATGCAAATAGATGAACTGCCGGCTGGCGAACAGACCCGTCATCCGGATCTGGATATGAATCAGGTGGTGGGTACTCATGATATATTGATGCTTTGCTTTGACACCTTGCGGTATGATGTCAGCAAAGAGGAAGAAGCGGCCGGAAGAACGCCTGTACTGAACAGCCATGGAGGAGAATGGGAGAAAAGACATGCTCCGGGAAATTTCACTTACCCGTCTCATTTTGCCATCTTTGCCGGATTTCTGCCTTCTCCGGCAGAACCTCATTCGTTGCGTAGCCGTAACTGGTTGTTTTTCCCCGTACAGGCGGGTACAGGACGTATTCCGCCTAAAGGAAGTTATCCATTTACAGAAGCAACCTTTGTGCAGAGCCTTGCCCATACAGGCTATGAAACGATTTGTATAGGTGGCGTAAACTTCTTTAGCAAGCGTAATGAGCTGGGGCGTGTATTCCCCGGTTACTTTACTAAAAGTTATTGGTTGCCTACCTTTGGATGCACAGCGCCCGATAGCACAGAAAAACAGATTGATTTTGCATTGAAAAAACTAGAAAACTATCCGGACGACAAACGGATCTTTATGTATATCAATTTTTCTGCTATCCATTATCCGAACTGTCATTATGTGGAGGGTAAAATGAAAGATGATAAAGAATCACATGCGGCTGCCCTGCAATATATTGACAGTCAGTTACCTCGTTTGTTTCAGGCTTTTCAGAAACGGAGCAATACGCTGGTGATTGCCCTTTCCGATCATGGCACTTGTTATGGTGAAGATGGGTATGAATACCATTGCATATCTCACGAAACGGTTTATACAGTCCCTTACAAACACTTTATTTTAACGAAACAATGAATCAACCGCTACCACGATATGTAGACTATATGTATAGCTATCCACATAAAACTGCCTATCGTCCTTTTCCATCTCCGGTTTCGCTGCTTCCTTACCTGGAACAGGTGGAAGGGCAGAAGGCATCACTCTATTTTCATATTCCTTTTTGTAGTCATAAATGTGGATATTGTAACCTGTTTTCTCTACAAACCAATCGTGCGGATTATATCGCAACTTATTTGGAAACCCTTCATAAGCAGGCACAACAATTGTCACCTCTCACCACCGGACTGATATTTGATAGTTTCGCCATTGGAGGAGGCACGCCATTGCTTCTCACCGTTTCCCAACTGGAATACTTATTGGAGACGGCTGCCCTGTTCGGAGTCCATCCTTCACATGCTTTTACTTCCATAGAAACATCACCGGAGTATGCTGATCCTGCCCGTTTGACATGGTTGAAACAGGCAGGAGTGGCTCGTATAAGTATCGGTATACAAAGTTTTCTCAACGAAGAGTTAACCGCTTTGAAAAGACGTCCCCGGCAAGACACGATCAATCAGGCGTTGGAAACTATCCGGAAGATGGAATTTCCTTTTTTTAATATCGACTTGATTTACGGAATCAAAGGACAAACAGTGGATAGTTTTCTCTATTCGTTGGAGCAGGCTCTTCTGTTTCAGCCTAACGAACTCTTTATCTATCCGTTATATGTGCGACAGGGAACAGCTATCACGGAGCGGGAATCTGATGATGTCTGTTTCCGGATGTATTGTGCCGCCCGTGATCTGTTGAAAGACAGAGGCTTTCTACAAACTTCGATGCGGCGTTTTATTCATCATCCGTCTACTGATGCGGAAATTTCCTGTGGAGATGAAGTGATGCTTTCGTGTGGTTCCGGTGGACGTAGTTACTTGGGTCATTTGCATTATGCCACCCGGTATACTGTTTCTCAACACTGCATTGCCGGAGAGATAGATGACTATATGGGCACTGCTGATTTTACAGTAGCTCGCAATGGATTTATTCTCTCTCAAGAAGAACGAAGGCAACGTTTCATCATTAAAAATCTGATGTATTATATGGGGCTTGATAAAGCCGAATATGAGCGTCGTTTTGGCGAATCACCGGATGATATTCCATTATTCCGGCAACTGGCAGAACGGCAATGGATAGAAAATACAGATGATCGCATTTGTCTTACTTCCGAAGGAATGGGATACTCTGATTATATTGGTCAGTTGTTCATTACCCCTGAAATAAGAGGGCTGATGGAAACTTATTCTTATTGAACGAAATGGAAATGAAAAACGAGGGGTCTTTACTTTCCATCAAGCGTATCTATTATCGCGGTAAATTGAATAGCTGCAATTATACCTGCTCTTATTGTCCGTTCGGTAAAAAGTCACATCTGACAGCCACTACGCAGGATGAACAGGCGTGGAACCGTTTTATTACGGCTATTGAACAATGGCAAGGAGGCCCGTTGCAGTTATTTATCATTCCTTACGGTGAAGCATTGATACATCGTTATTATCGGAAAGGGATCATTCATTTAGCGGCGTTGCCACAAGTGGCTGGAATTTCCTGTCAGACTAATCTTTCTTTTTCTGCTGATGAATGGCTGGACGAATTTCCGGCTACACCGACATTGATAAGTAAGATAAAAATTTGGGCCAGCTTTCATCCGGAAATGACTTCAGTAGAAAGTTTTGTCCGGCGACTTCATACACTTTATAATGCAGGAATACAGGTCTGTGCCGGAGCGGTAGGCAATCCGATGGCAAAAAGTGTACTTAGCGATTTGCGAAATGCTCTTTTGCCGGATATTTACTTGTTTATTAATGCTATGCAAGGTTTGAAGTCTCCGTTGAGCGTAGAAGATATTCGTTTCTTTACGCAACTGGATAACCTTTTTGAGTATGATTTAAAAAACGCTTCAGCTCAATGGGATATCTGTTCGGGAGGGAGAAGTAGTTGTTTTATTGATTGGAAAGGAGATATCTTTGGCTGTCCCAGAAGTCAGGTGAAGATAGGAAATCTTTATCAGAATCAGATCTTGGACCCCTTGCTTCCTTGTCGGCGGAAGGTTTGTGACTGTTACATTGCTTTCAGTAATTTGACTAATCATCCTTTGCATCGGATAATGGGAAAAGGTGCATTTTGGCGGATCCCGGATAAGCCTTTCATTACTTCCGTGTTTTTTGATGTGGATGGAACACTTACCGATGCCCAGGGAAGGGTTTCGGAAAGTTATGCCCATGCTTTGCGGTACATAGCGCAATTTGTTCCCTTATATCTTGCTACTTCTTTATCTATGCAACAGGCGCGGAGAAAGTTAGGCAGGGCTCTTTTCAGCCTGTTTGAAGGAGGGGTGTTTGCCGACGGTGGATTACTGGTATATGGCGGGCAGAGCCAGTGTATGCCGGTTGAATTACTACTGGACATAAACGAAGAATCCGCAAAGATAACGGCGCATAGCTATGAAGGTCAAGTCTATAAATACAGCATGCTGGTTTATGATAAGGAAGAGAGAATAAATATTCTTTCTCGCTTAAAAGAGAAACCTTATCAGGTGTTTTATAAACCACCTCTTATTACGGTTATCCATAAGGAAGTTGACAAACGGAAAGGAGTGCTTCATATATGCAAGGCTTTAGCTTTTCCCCTTGACCAAGTATTGGTTGTCGGAAATTCATTGAAGGATTGGGAGATGATGTCAGTAGTATCTCATTCTTGTGCAGTGATGAACGCCGAACCACTTTTAAAAGAACGTGCCCGCTATACGCTGAATCCGGACCGATTGGCTGCTTTCTTCCGCTTCCGGGAGTAGAAAAGCGACTGCAATAAAAGCTTCACATTGATACCTGATTGTACCATTCAAAAATAAAAATCAGTTATAATTTGGTAGTTATAAAAACAAAGCCCATATTTGCAGCCCGAAAATAGGGACAGGCATAAAAATCCTCATCGGAGGGTGCTATAATAGATAATTATAGTGCTGGATAAGATGAATGGTGTAAATCATTCGCTTGTCCGGCACTATTTTTTATTGTAACAATTTAAGATAAGAGGTAAAGTAGCGGAGAAACTATGAAAGAGTTAAATTTGACACAAGGAAGTGTTCCGAAGGTATTGCTGCAATTTGCAGTGCCTTTTCTTATTGCCAATGTGCTTCAGGCACTTTATGGTGGAGCCGACTTGTTTGTTGTGGGGCAATATGATGATTCGGCAAGTGTGGCGGCTGTGGCTATCGGCAGTCAGGTGATGCAGACGATTACGGGTATTATTCTTGGCATTACGACAGGCACAACCGTGCTGATTGCTATCGCTATCGGAGCAAAAGATGACCGGAAAGTAGCTTTTACAATCGGTTCTTCCGTGTGGCTATTTTCAATCGTAGGAGTCTTGCTGACCTTGGTCATGCTGGCATTTCATGGGCAGATAACCGAACTGATGCACACGCCTGCGGAAGCGATGGCTGATACTAAAAACTATATTCTGGTATGTTCGGCTGGTATTCTGTTCATAATAGGGTATAACGTTGTATGTGGTATCCTGCGTGGATTGGGTGATTCAAAGACACCGCTTTATTTTGTAGGCTTGGCATGTGTAATCAACATAATGCTCGATTTTATACTGGTCGGCTATTTCCATTGGGGAGCTACAGGAGCGGCTATTGCTACTGTAACCGCGCAAGGCGTCAGCTTTGGAATAGCGCTTTGGTTCTTATACCGGCATGGATTCCACTTTGATTTCTCACGGAAGGATATCCGTTTGAACCGGAATCTGTCTAAAAAGATCATGGTATTGGGAGCGCCTATTGCTTTGCAAGATGCTTTAATCAATGTTTCATTTCTGATAATCACTGTCATTGTGAATCAGATGGGAGTCATTGCATCTGCTTCTTTAGGTGTTGTTGAGAAAATCATAGTGTTTGCCATGCTGCCTCCGATGGCTATATCATCGGCTGTGGCAACCATGACTGCACAAAATTACGGGGCGGGACTTATCAAGAGAATGAATAAATGTCTTGCTTCCGGAATAGGGATTGCTCTTGTTTTCGGTGTGTCGGTTTGCGTGTATTCGCAATTCCTGCCGGAGACGCTTACCGCTTTCTTTACGAAAGATGCCGCTGTGGTGGCAATGGCAGCAGAGTACCTGCGGGGATATAGCATCGACTGTATCGTAGTCAGTTTTGTGTTCTGCATCAATTCTTATTTCAGCGGACAAGGGAACTCGTTATTCCCGATGATTCACAGTCTGATAGCTACTTTCCTGTTCCGTATACCATTGTCATACTGGTTCAGTCAGATGGATAGCTCGTCGCTGTTTATCATGGGATTTGCTCCACCCATTTCAACGGCGGTTTCATTATTGATTTGTATCTGGTATTTGCGATATACGCAAAGGAAATTATACTTGAGAGGCACATTGATGCCTGCTATGTCGAATTAGGTGTTTTTAAGTGACATATATTAACTAAAATCTATTTTGTATGGAAGCTTATTTGAAGAAACTCTGTTTTGAGTATCAGGTTGATGAAAAAGAAGTGAAAGAGCTGTTGGCTCGTATGGAAATGGTGTATCTGGATAAAGGAGAAACGATTGCATCTGCCACAATGCCCGAGCAGAGCTTGTATATTATTGTTTCCGGCATTCTGCATACATACACGACCCATGAAGGAGAGGACAGAACCATCCGGTTTTTATCTGAAGGGGATGCTGTATTGTGCTATAACTCCAGTCAGTATGCTGTAAAGGCGCTGACGAAATGTGCTGCTTATTACATCAGCGAAGAGGAGATTGAAGAGTTGTGCGCAACATCTATTTCGTTTGCCAACTTGGTTCGTCAACTGATGGAATATCAGTTCTATTTTAAAGAAGAAGAGAATATGAACGTTCGCAAACTGACGGTAAGAGAGAGGTATCTTTCTTTATTGGCAGAAATCCCGGATATTCTGTACAGGGTACCTTTGAAGTATATTACTCATTATCTGGGTGCCGATGTAACCAGTTTGGGATATATGGCTGGAAGTTCTAAATAGGAAATATAACCTGGACATCTATTTTTCTATGTATTCCTTATCAGATGGTTCATTGACTATTCAAAATTGAGTTTGAAAAGTCTTTGGATTATTTGGTAAGGAATATTATTTTTGTATTCCAAATGAAAAACTCAATACCTCGATATACTTTTTATAAGAATAAGTATGGAAGCGAACTTTTGGTCGATGTGGTAGAACTGAAATATGTGAAGAAGTTCTTGGCTGAAAGTGCTATTCATACGTTGAATTATTATGATGTTACTTTTATAACAGAAGGTAAAGGGACGTTTTCAGTCGATAACCAAACCTATGAAGTAACCCCATGTGACGTTTTATTCTCTAAACCGGGAGAAATCCGGAACTGGGATACGCGTCATATCATCAATGGTTATGCGCTGATTTTCGAGGAAGAGTTCTTGTCTTCCCTTTTTAAAGATTCTTTGTTTGTACAGCATCTTTCGTTTTTTCAGCTGGAAAGCTTTTCATCAAGACTGCATTTGCCCGATGAACTTTATGCCCGTATACTCCAAATTTTGCATCATATAAAGATGGAGATCGACTCGTATCAACAAAACGATGTGCATGTATTGAGAGCGTTGCTTTATGAAGTCCTGATGTTATTGGACCGGGCTTATCTTAAAATGACTTCGATAGAGGAGGGCAGGAGCAGGGAAGCGTCTAATAACCATGTAAGTAAATTCATGAGTTTGGTAAATATCCATTCGAAAGAGCAACACTCGGTTCAGTATTATGCGGATAAACTCTGCATTACTTCAAACTATTTGAATGAGATGGTAACCTCGACAATGGGGTTCAGCGCCAAACAATATATTCAGAATAAAGTGATGGATGAGGCTAAAAGACTACTCGTTTATACAAACGTCCCCATATCGGATATTGCTTTTGAACTCTGCTTTTCAACGGTCTCTTATTTTATCCGCAGCTTCCGGCAACATACGGGAGAAACTCCATTACTTTATCGGAAAACACATAAACCGTAAAAAGTACTATTTTCCCCTTTCTTTTTATTACGTCGTGTTTCTTCTATTTCTCTACTTTCGCATCAGATAATAACTAACAATAAAAAATGAAATGATGAGAGACGCAGAAAAAACAGTAGGTGGTATGATTGATAAGTTGAAAACAGCTTTTATCGGTTCTACAGACAGGGAGGGATTTCCTAATATCAAGGCAATGTTGCAGCCAAGAAAAAGGGAAGGGATAAAAACGATTTATCTGACAACGAATACTTCATCCATGCGTGTGGCACAATACGGGGAGAACAATCATGCCTGTATTTACTTTTGTGATACAAGATTTTTTAGAGGTGCGATGCTGCGGGGTACAATGGAAGTATTGACAGACAGTGCCAGCAAAGAAATGATTTGGCAGGAGGGTGATACCATGTATTACCCGGAAGGAGTGACAGATCCCGACTATTGTGTATTGAAATTTACGGCAACTTCCGGTAGGTTTTATAGTAATTTCAAATCGGAGAGCTTTATCGTAGAATAAAACTCATAGTATATAAGAGATACTAAGAGACAGCGCTTTTATAGTCTCAATGTGCTATTTTTAAGATTGTATAAAAGAATAGCAACTTTAAAAACAATGAACCAGTGAATAAACGGCATAAAATAGTGCAATAATATGCGGAAATGCAGGTCTATTTCGCATAAAACTACATACGGTATGCATCTTTTCTTGTTGGCAAAGCGTTCGTTCCTCGGTGAGGAGCGGGGTGTTCCTCGGTGTGCGTCGCTAGCTTCCTCACCGAGGAACTTGTTTGTCATCGGTGAGGAAGCTGAAACTGGTCTTTTTGAGGGTGGTTTTTCTCTAGTTTGGCATAACTGTTAGAAAGGATAGGAATAATAAAAAGAACGGTTATCTTAATATTTTATGTTGAATGGTGAATGAATAATGGAAAATAGCTGCTATTTGGATGATATATGTCCCAAATGATAATAATAAAGAACTTTCTCCCGACAGATGCCGGGCTTTTTTCTATTTTTCTTAAATCGTTATGCTATTGTCTCTCTTCCTGATTGCTTAAATATTCCTTTTTTAAGAATGGTCATTCTTTCATTCATTTTATGTTCCCGGACAGAATCCGTTTTTATAAAACAGATAACTTTCCTCTATCGCATCGGCAGTATCAGCTTCTAATGCATATAATATTTCTTTGCAAAATTCCAGTTGCCCGGTTCCGTTGGCAGTTACAATATTCTCGTCTCTTACAGCTTGTTCATTGAGGAAAAATGAATTGGAAGGTACAATACCTTATGGGGGAGTGCGATACGCTCGGAAAAGAAATGACTCAATTAACGGAAGATAAATTTTTTGTTGTCAATACACAAACAGGTAAACTTGTCGTCGCAGGTTATTATGATACAAACAATAATAACAAGTATGACAAAACAGATAAGGATGAAATCTTAATCTATAATTTGAAAACCTTGAAGTTAGCTTCGAGAATATGACTTCCGGCTAGATAGCCAACTGTGTACAAAGTAGAAAAGTGAAATAAAAAAGCTCTGTAATCATTGAATTACAGAGCTTTTTCTTTGTTTCGCTTTCTTAAGAAGCGGTGCGTACGGGACTCGAACCCGTGACCCCATGCGTGACAGGCATGTATTCTAACCAACTGAACTAACGCACCAAATTTTATTTTGACTAACTCATTTTATTTCTTTCCGCCTCTCTATTGAAGAAGCGGTGCGTACGGGACTCGAACCCGTGACCCCATGCGTGACAGGCATGTATTCTAACCAACTGAACTAACGCACCAGAATTTCAATTTATTAATCTGCATCTCTCTCGATTGCGGGTGCAAAGGTAGTTGTTTTTTATAAATCTGCAAGCGTTTTGAGAAAAGTTTTTTTCAAGAAAAAACGATAAAAATGCTTAGTGTCTCATTTTGAGTACTTTTGTAATGAAAAAAAATATTGTTTTTTTTCTCTTCGGATAGTGACGCTATCCGGTTGTTATAGTGACGCCATCACGATAGGATAGCGTCACTATCCGAAGTTAATAGCGTCACTATCCTGAAGTTTGTCATTCTATTCATAGAAAATAACTCCCGATATCTTTCTATCTGTAAGAAATCACCGTTTTTATATCAACTTTATGCTTGAATAATTCGTAATTTTGCAATAAATCGTTATTTTTGCGGACTAAAATAAGAAAGGTGGAAAATTATCCGCCTAGAATCGTTAATTAGTAAAAAGAATGATGACAACAGCCAAACTGTTATTGCACTGTCCCGACAAACCGGGAATCCTTGCGGAAGTGACAGACTTTATTACGGTAAACAAAGGAAATATTATCTATCTGGATCAATATGTAGATCATGTAGAGAACATATTCTTCATGCGTATTGAATGGGAACTGAAAGACTTTCTGGTTCCGCAGGAGAAAATTGAAGATTATTTCAGAACTCTCTACGGGCAAAAATATGAAATGGATTTTCGTCTTTATTTCTCGGACGTAAAACCACGTATGGCTATTTTCGTTTCCAAGCTGTCACACTGTCTTTTCGATATATTGGCACGATATACAGCCGGAGAATGGAATGTAGAGATACCTCTTATTATAAGTAACCATCCAGATTTGCAGCATGTAGCAGAGCGGTTCGGAATTCCTTTCTATCTGTTTCCTATTACAAAGGAGACGAAAGAAGAACAGGAGCGTAAGGAGATGGAACTGCTTGCCAAGCATAATATTACATTTATTGTATTGGCGCGCTATATGCAGGTAATTTCCGAGCAGATGATTAATGCTTATCCGAATAAGATTATTAATATACATCACTCTTTCCTTCCTGCGTTTGTAGGGGCGAGGCCTTATCATGCGGCATTCCAGAGAGGTGTGAAAATTATCGGTGCAACCAGTCACTATGTAACGACTGAACTGGATGCAGGACCGATTATTGAACAGGACGTAGTGCGCATTACTCATAAAGACGCTATTGAAGACCTTGTAAATAAAGGAAAGGATTTGGAAAAAATCGTTCTTTCACGTGCAGTACAGAAGCACATCGAACGTAAAGTTTTGGCTTATAAAAATAAAACAGTAATATTTAGCTGATGAAAGTAGCAGTTGTAAAATACAATGCCGGCAATATTCGTTCTGTGGATTATGCTTTGAAGCGGTTGGGTGTGGAAGCGGTGATTACTGCTGATAAAGAAGAACTCCAATCGGCAGATAAAGTTATTTTCCCCGGAGTGGGAGAGGCGGAAACTACCATGAACCACTTGAAAGCAACGGGACTGGACGAACTGATAAAAAATCTCCGTCAGCCTGTATTTGGAATTTGTCTCGGTATGCAGTTGATGTGCCGGCATTCTGAAGAAGGGGAGGTCGATTGTTTGAATATCTTTGATGTGGACGTGAAGCGTTTTGTTCCGCAGAAACATGAGGATAAAGTGCCGCACATGGGATGGAATACCATTGGAAAAACGAATAGCAAATTGTTTGAAGGATTCACCGAAGAAGAGTTTGTCTATTTTGTACATAGCTTTTATGTGCCTACCTGTGACTTTACTGCTGCTACAACAGATTATATTCACCCGTTTAGTGCTGCATTGCATAAAGATAACTTTTATGCCACCCAGTTCCATCCGGAGAAAAGCGGTAAGACGGGAGAAAAGATTCTGACGAACTTTTTGAATCTATAATAAACTATGTTGCCGTTTATAATAAACTCCATCATAATTTATAATAAACTCGTTCATCGTTTATAATAAACTTTTAGCAAATAAATAATAGATGATAGAAATTATTCCAGCCATTGATATTATTGACGGAAAGTGCGTACGTCTTTCCCAGGGAGATTATGACAGTAAGAAAGTATATAACGAAAATCCGGTGGAAGTTGCCAAGGAGTTTGAAGCGAACGGTGTTCGCAGGCTTCATGTAGTAGATCTGGACGGTGCTGCTTCTCATCATGTAGTCAATTATCGGGTGTTGGAACGGATTGCTGCGCACACTTCTCTCGTTATCGATTTTGGTGGTGGAGTAAAGAGTGATGAAGATTTGAAAATTGCTTTTGAGAGTGGAGCACAGATGGTTACAGGTGGAAGCATTGCGGTGAAAGACCCGGAATTGTTCTGTCATTGGCTGGAAATATATGGCAGTGAAAAAATCATTTTGGGGGCAGATGTAAAAGATCATAAGATAGCCGTCAACGGTTGGAAAGACGAAAGTGCCTGTGAGCTTTTTCCATTTCTTGAAAATTATATGGATAAAGGTATACGCAAAGTAATCTGTACGGATATTAGCTGTGACGGAATGTTGAGTGGGCCTTCTATTGATTTATATAAGGAGATGCTGGCAAAATTCCCTGACCTCTATCTGATGGCTAGTGGCGGGGTGAGTAAGGTGGATGATATTGTTGCTTTGGATGAAGCTGGTGTTCCCGGAGTTATTTTCGGTAAGGCATTATACGAAGGACATATCACCTTAAAAGATTTGAGAATCTTTTTATAATTAGCGTACCAGAATGAAATGGCTGTTTATATTATAAATGGCTACCTTATTATAAGAGGAAACAAAGAATCAAACTTCAGGGATATAGATTATAAATTGTTGAACAATAAATAAAAGTAGGATTGTGTTAGCAAAAAGAATAGTACCTTGTCTGGATATAAAAGACGGACAAACCGTGAAAGGAACGAATTTTGTCAATTTGCGCCAAGCCGGTGATCCGGTAGAGTTAGGCCGCGCTTACAGTGAACAAGGAGCAGATGAACTTGTTTTCCTGGATATTACTGCAAGTCATGAAGGACGTAAGACTTTTACGGAATTGGTAAAACGGATTGCTGCTAATATCAATATCCCATTTACGGTAGGTGGCGGAATCAACGAATTAAGTGATGTGGACCGCCTGTTGAATGCAGGGGCGGATAAGATCTCTATCAATTCTTCCGCTATCCGTAATCCTCAATTGATTGACGAGATTGCAAAGAATTTCGGTTCGCAAGTTTGTGTGTTGGCAGTAGATGCCAAACAAACCGAAAATGGTTGGAAATGTTACTTGAATGGAGGACGTATCGAAACAGATAAAGACCTGTTCGAGTGGACAAAAGAGGCCCAGGAACGCGGAGCAGGAGAGATTCTCTTCACAAGCATGAATCACGATGGGGTAAAGGCCGGTTATGCAAATGATGCACTTGCCGCTTTGGCGGATCAGCTTTCCATTCCTATCATTGCTTCGGGAGGTGCGGGCTGTAAAGAGCACTTCCGCGATGTCTTTTTACAAGGAAAGGCAGATGCTGCATTGGCTGCCAGCGTTTTTCACTTCGGAGAAATTAAAATTCCCGAATTAAAATCGTATCTTTGCGGCGAAGGAATTACCACTAGGTAATTGCTGCGTAGCAAAAATTAGCCTTTAGGCTGCGGCGAAGGAATTACCATTAGGGGGGGAGGCACCCCGGCCGGGTTTCCATGCGGATGAATAATCTATTTAGATAAATAGAATAAGATATTTGCAAAAAAACTCCATAGGCGAATAGATCATAATTGTAATTTGGAATAGTAATTAGAACTTATATAAAAATGGAATTGGATTTCGATAAAATGAACGGACTCGTTCCGGCTATCATACAGGACAACGAGACACGTAAAGTCTTGATGCTGGGCTTCATGAATAAAGAAGCTTATGATAAAACGGTAGAAACCGGAAAAGTTACATTCTTTAGCCGTACCAAGAATCGTTTGTGGACAAAAGGCGAAGAAAGCGGTAACTTCCTTCATGTGGTATCTATAAAGGCCGATTGCGACAATGATACACTACTGATTCAGGTAAACCCGGTAGGTCCCGTGTGCCATACTGGTACAGATACTTGTTGGGGTGAGAAAAACGAAGAACCGGTTATGTTCCTGAAAGCATTGCAAGATTTCATTGACAAACGTCATGAAGAAATGCCCGAAGGCTCTTATACTACCAGTCTGTTTGAGTCGGGAATCAATAAAATAGCTCAAAAAGTAGGTGAAGAAGCTGTAGAAACAGTAATCGAAGCAACAAACGGTACTGACGAACGTTTGATCTACGAAGGAGCCGACCTTATTTATCACATGATTGTATTGCTTACTTCAAAAGGCTATCGTCTCGAAGACCTTGCACGTGAATTGCAGGAAAGACACAGCAGTACATGGAAGAAGCATTAAATAATTAAAATTTAATAATTAAAAATTAAAACGGGAGTCAGTATGGATGACGAGGCGTTGATTCAATATAAGAACGTAGAAATCCATCAACAGGAACTTTGTGTATTAAGCGATGTAAATCTGGAGCTGCACAAAGGAGAGTTCGTCTATTTGATCGGAAAAGTAGGCTCGGGAAAAACGAGTTTGCTCAAGACTCTGTATGGCGAACTGGACGTAATTGACGGTGAAGCGGAAGTGTTGGGTTATAACATGCGTTCTATCAAACGTAAGCATATCCCGCAACTGCGTCGGAAATTAGGCATTGTCTTTCAGGATTTTCAGTTGCTCACAGACCGTACTGTATATAATAATCTGGAATTTGTGCTTCGTGCCACAGGCTGGAAAAACAAACAGGAAATCCAAGACCGCATTGAAGAAGTGCTCCAATTGGTGGGAATGTCCAACAAAGGTTATAAGCTCCCGAACGAGCTTTCCGGTGGCGAGCAACAGCGCATTGTGATTGCACGTGCCGTACTCAATTCTCCTGCTATTATTCTAGCGGATGAACCGACCGGAAATCTGGACGTAGAGACCGGTAAGGCCATTGTAGAATTGTTGCACAATATCTGTGAATCCGGTTCATCCGTAGTGATGACGACGCACAATTTGCAATTGCTGAAAGAGTATCCGGGTAGGGTATATCGTTGCGCTGACCATCAGATTGTAGATGTGACAGCCGAATACATGCCCAGACAGAGAACAATAGAAATAGATTTAAATATAGATAACTAAAACAGTAACGAAAATGAAAGTTTTAAAGTTTGGAGGAACTTCCGTAGGTTCTGCTCAGCGCATGAAGGAAGTAGCCAAATTGATTACCGATGGTGAACAAAAGATTGTTGTTCTCTCTGCTATGTCAGGAACAACAAACACATTGGTGGAAATTTCGGACTATCTGTATAAGAAGAATCCGGAGGGTGCCAACGAGATTATCAATAAGCTGGAAGCAAAATATAAACAGCACATTGATGAGCTTTTTGCAACCCAGGAATATAAACAGAAAGGTCTTGAAGTTGTCAAATCCCACTTCGACTACATCCGCTCCTATACTAAAGACCTTTTCACTTTGTTCGAAGAGAAAGTGGTTTTGGCACAGGGAGAGCTTATTTCTACGGCGATGGTAAACTTCTACCTGCAGGAATGTGGCGTGAAGTCCGTGTTGCTTCCGGCTTTGGAATTCATGCGTACTGACAAGAACGCAGAACCGGATCCTGTATATATTAAGGATAAATTGCGCGCACAGCTCGATCTCTATCCGGATACAGAAATCTACATTACGCAAGGTTTCATCTGCCGCAATGCTTACGGTGAGATAGACAATCTGCAACGTGGTGGTAGTGACTACACTGCTTCTCTGATTGGAGCCGCAGTAAACGCTTCTGAAATCCAGATTTGGACAGATATCGACGGTATGCACAATAACGACCCGCGTATTGTTGACAAGACCGCTCCGGTTCGTCAGCTTCACTTCGAAGAAGCAGCCGAGTTGGCTTACTTCGGTGCAAAAATCCTGCACCCTACCTGTATCCAGCCTGCTAAATATGCCAATATCCCTGTTCGTCTGTTGAACACAATGGATCCGGAAGCTCCGGGCACACTGATTTCCAACGACACGGAAAAAGGTAAAATCAAGGCAGTAGCCGCAAAAGAAAACATTACTGCGATCAAGATCAAATCCAGCCGTATGTTATTGGCTCACGGTTTCCTGCGTAAGGTATTCGAAATCTTCGAAAGCTATCAGACGTCTATCGATATGATCTGTACTTCAGAGGTAGGTGTATCTGTAACAATCGATAACACGAAGCATCTGAACGAGATTCTGGACGACCTGAAGAAATACGGAACAGTAACCGTTGATAAAGAGATGTGTATCATCTGCGTTGTAGGTGACCTTGAATGGGAAAATGTCGGTTTTGAAGCGAAAGCTCTTGATGCGATGCGAAATATACCAGTGCGAATGATCTCGTTCGGAGGAAGTAACTACAATATCTCCTTCCTCATTCGGGAGTGCGATAAGAAAGTAGCTTTACAGTCGTTGAGTGATATGCTTTTCAACGACAAATAAATCCACAAATAACACGAGCGCTTTTACCGAACTGATAAAAGCGCTCTTTTTTAACCAACTAAACAAGTTTTTCGAATTATGAAGGGAATATTTCCAATCGATAAATTCCGCACTTTGCAGACACCTTTCTATTATTATGATACCAAAGTGCTGCGTGATACATTGTCGGCTATTAACCAGGAGGTTGCCAAATATCCTAATTATTCAGTGCATTACGCTGTTAAAGCCAATGCCAACCCGAAAGTACTTACCATTATCCGTGAGAGCGGAATGGGAGCCGATTGTGTGAGCGGCGGAGAAATCCGTGCCGCTATCCGTGCCGGATTCCCTGCCGATAAAGTTGTTTTCGCAGGAGTCGGCAAAGCAGATTGGGAAATCAATCTCGGACTGGAGTATGGCATCTTCTGTTTCAATGTCGAGTCTATCCCCGAACTGGAAGTTATCAATGAATTGGCTGCTGCTCAAAATAAGATTGCTAATGTTGCTTTCCGTATCAATCCCGATGTCGGCGCACATACACATGCCAATATAACTACCGGTTTGGCAGAAAACAAATTCGGTATCAGTATGCAGGACATGGACAAGGTGATAGACGTAGCACAAGAGATGAAAAACGTAAAGTTTATCGGTCTTCACTTCCACATTGGCTCGCAGATTCTGGATATGGGTGATTTTGTAGCCCTCTGCAATCGTGTCAATGAGTTGCAGGACAAACTGGAAGCACGAAGAATCCTGGTAGAACATATCAACGTAGGTGGTGGTTTGGGTATTGATTACGGACACCCCAACCGTCAGGCTGTTCCGAATTTCAAGGATTACTTTGCTACCTATGCCGGACAATTGAAATTGCGTCCTTATCAGACATTGCATTTTGAGCTGGGACGTGCAGTGGTAGGTCAGTGTGGTTCTTTGATATCCAAAGTCCTCTATGTAAAACAAGGAACACGGAAGAAATTTGCCATCCTTGATGCAGGTATGACCGACCTGATTCGTCCGGCTTTGTATCAGGCATTCCATAAAATGGAAAATATAACTTCTGAAGAACCATTGGAAGCCTACGATGTAGTAGGACCGATTTGTGAATCGTCAGACGTTTTCGGAAAAGCGATTGACTTGAACAAAGTGAAGCGTGGTGACTTGATCGCCCTTCGTTCTGCCGGTGCGTACGGTGAAATAATGGCTTCCGGATACAACTGTCGTGAACTGCCGAAAGGATATACTTCCGACGAATTGGTGTAAGTAAAAAATGAACTGCTATAATCAAAATGTGAATGTAGTTTAAAAATATAGGGTGCATGGAACAATTTTAACTGAAAGCGTGTTATTTTTGTAATGAGTTCAAAAAGAAACTACATTAACAACTTAATAAAAAAATACGATTATGATTTCAGAAAAATTACAGAATGCAATTAACGAACAGATTACTGCTGAAATGTGGTCTGCTAACCTGTATTTAGCAATGTCTTTCTATTTTGAGAAAGAAGGTTTCAGTGGTTTTGCTCATTGGATGAAAAAACAATCCCAGGAAGAAATGGGACATGCTTATGCAATGGCAGATTATATCATCAAACGTGGAGGAACTGCTAAAGTGGATAAAATAGATGTTGTTCCTAACGGATGGGGTACACCTCTCGAAGTATTCGAACACGTTTACAAACATGAATGTCATGTTTCTCAATTGGTAGACAAGCTGGTAGACGTAGCAGCTGCTGAAAAGGATAAAGCAACACAGGATTTCTTGTGGGGATTTGTTCGTGAACAGGTAGAAGAAGAAGCTACAGCGCAAGGCATTGTTGATAAAATCAAGAAAGCCGGTGATACTGGAATTTTCTTTGTAGATTCACAATTGGGACAGCGTTAATGATGCTACTCTGAAAAAATAGTTCT
Organism: Bacteroides sp. AM16-13; assembly: GCF_003602705.1. Classification (NCBI taxonomy): domain Bacteria; kingdom Pseudomonadati; phylum Bacteroidota; class Bacteroidia; order Bacteroidales; family Bacteroidaceae; genus Bacteroides; species Bacteroides sp. AM16-13. The sequence goes on along the minus strand of NZ_QTLK01000036.1, from coordinate 19,528 downwards.
TTATATAGAAAGAAGCTACTCGAAATTTCTTCAAGTAGCTTCTTTTTTTTCACTTATTTGGCTCGTATCTGGAAATAAACTACCTTTGTATTAAGAGTCAGAGAGAAATTAATCCCGATTATTATAAATGAATGGTGTGAATAGAGGAATTTTTAGATTGCTCCCTATATTTTTATTGCTCTTTTTGGGGGTGAGCAGTTGTTCTCAAAAAGAGGAACGGCGTATTTTAGTTATCCACTCTTATGAGGAGACTTACGCGGCTTATCCGGAATTTAACCGGATGATAGCGGAGCAATTTGAGAAAGAGAAAATAGATGCTGATATCCGTACCGTTTATTTAGATTGTGAGTCCTATTGGGAAGAACCGGAGTTGGAACGAATGCGTTTTCTGGTTGATTCCGTTTCGAAAGACTGGCGGCCGGAAGTGATTCTGGTGAATGAAGACCAGGCTACCTATTCATTGATGAAATGTGGGGTGCAGTTGGGCAAAGAAGTACCTGTGGTTTTTGGTGGTGTCAATTACCCGAATTGGGGATTGCTGAAACGCCATCCTAATGTGACGGGTTTCCATGATAAGATCGCCTTTAATGAAAATGTCAGTGTGGCAAAAGAACTTTTCGGTGAACACGTCCGGTTGTTTACCATGCTCGATACCACTTATATCGATAAACAAATCAGAAGAGATGCAAAGGAACAGTTTAAAGGTCATAAAGTGACCGGATTCATTGATAACCCCGAACTTTCTCCTGAAGAACAGATACGTTTGACGCAGGAAGAAGGTTATACTCGTTTCATGGCTATTCCTTTGCGTAATGCCAGAAATCATTCGGATGCCACCTTTATGTGGGTGTTGAACAGAAGCTATCGCGATCAATGTTATATTCAGCTGAAACGTGATTATACTACCATTAATATTGGAAGCATTTGTGGTAGTCCCAGCTTGACAGCTATCAATGAAGCCTTCGGGTTTGGTGAGAAGTTGCTGGGTGGATACATCACTTCGTTGCCTATTCAGGTGGAAGAAGAGGTGAAAGCAGCCGTTCGTATATTACACGGTGCGAGTCCGGCGGACATGCCTATTGTTGAAAGCCGGAAAGAGTATGTTGTTGATTGGAATACAATGACGCAAATAGGTTTGAGTAAGGAAAGTATTCCTGCTAAATATCGTATTATCAATATTCCGTTTAGTGATAAATACCCTTTGTTGTGGGGAATTTCAGTCGCATCGTTCATTCTTGTATTAATTATTCTTTTCGCTTCTCTTTGGTGGCTATACCTTCGGGAACAGATGAGGAAAAAGCAGGCTCTTATAGCATTGGCTGATGAAAAAGAAACATTGTCATTAGCCATTGAGGGTGGAATGACGTATGCCTGGAGATTGGATAACGGTTGTTTTGTTTTTGAAGATGCATTCTGGGCGTCGCAAGGGTTAAATCCCAGACAACTTTCGTTTAAGGAATTCATGAGCTTTATCCATCCCGACCATTGGGAAGGAGTGAAGTTCAACTGGCGAAATCTGAAAAGTGCTCATAAAAAGATTGTGCAGGAGCTTTGTAACTTCGACGGCAAAGGCTATCAGTGGTGGGAGTTCCGTTATACCACCAAACAGCTACCTGGAGGCGAATATAAAACTGCAGGTTTGTTGCTTAATATACAGGATATAAAAGATCGTGAAGAAGAATTGGAAGCAGCACGCTTATTGGCTGAAAAGGCGGAATTGAAACAATCATTCCTCGCAAATATGAGCCATGAGATACGTACTCCGCTTAATTCAATCGTTGGCTTTGCCAATATACTGGCATTGGAAGATGGATTGAGTTCCGTAGAACGCGAAGAGTATATCAGTACTATTAACAAGAACAGCGAGTTATTACTCAAACTGATTAATGATATCTTGGAACTTTCCCGTATCGAATCAGGATATATGTCTTTCTCATTCAAGAGATGCAAGGTGAGAGAGTTGATTGACGATATCTATATGACACATCAGGTTCTGATTGCTTCACATTTGGATTTCCTGAAAGAAATGGATGATACACCTTTGGAAATCAATGTGGACAGGGAGCGCTTGATACAAGTTCTGACAAACTTTCTGAATAACGCCTGCAAGTTTACGGAAACCGGATATATCAAATTAGGATATAGTTATCTGCCGGATGAAGGCAATGTGCAGATTTATGTCGAAGATACTGGAAGAGGGATTCCACGAGAAGAACAACGGATGATTTTCAGCCGTTTCTACAAACAAAACGAATTCTCGCAGGGAGCAGGATTGGGACTTTCTATTTGTCAGGTGATTATAGAGAAGCTGGGTGGAAAGATCGAACTCAAATCTGAAGTAGGCAAGGGAAGCCGCTTTACGGTTATTCTTCCTTGCCGGGTGGTATCTTGATAATGATAGACTTTAACGGGAATACGAACAATCTTATTTCTTGTTTTTTCCTTTCTCCATCGTTCCCAGGTAAATCTCCAGTGAACGGGTGGAAATCTGTATTTCGCGGAAAGATACGCCTAAAGAAGCTATCAGCAGAATCAATGCCAATCCGAATACATAAGCAGAGAATAATTGAAGCCCGATATAAATAAGGAACATGCTGACTACACAGAAAAAAAGGCTTGCAATACCTAGTCCTTGCATTCTACGGGTCAGGTTCAACCGTTTCCGTAGATTCTCGATTTGCGCTTCAGTGATATCCGAAGGGTTTTCCATGTAGCGGTCACGCAGTTGGCGCACAAGTTGGGCATACGATAAGAAACGGTTGGTATAAGCCAGCAATATCAATGAAACTGCCGAGAAAAGTAGGGCAGGAGTAGTGAGAGTCAATTCTTCCATAATCTTTTTTTTATAGTCAAGTAGCGGTTCAAAATTCATTTTATAAAAGAGATTTTTTTGGCACGGGTTACATGGATTTCACGGTTTTAGAAATATGCTTGCATAAAGCAACAGCGTAATCTGTGTAATCCGTGCCTAAAAATGGATGCTGCAAGTAAACCTTGCCCCGGAGTTATTCCGTTTTCAGCACATTAAGCTCTTTGCCTACCTTGATAAAGGCAGCGATGCACTTGTCAAGATGTGCTTTCTCGTGTCCTGCAGAGATTTGCACACGGATGCGTGCCTGATCTTTCGGCACTACCGGATAATAGAAACCTGTCACATAGATGCCTTCCTCCTGCATACGTGCAGCGTAAATCTGGGACAACTTCGCGTCATACAACATAACGGCACAGATAGCGCTTTGTGTCGGTTTGATATCAAATCCGGCAGCCGTCATCTTATCACGGAAGTAGTTTACATTCTCAACGAGTTTATCATGTAATGCATTGCTCTCTTTCAGCATCTTGAAAACTTCAAGGCTGGCACCAATGATGCCCGGAGCCAAAGAATTCGAGAACAGATACGGGCGGCTGCGTTGACGAAGCAAATCGATAATCTCTTTACGACCGGTGGTGAAACCTCCCAGTGCACCGCCAAAAGCCTTACCTAATGTTCCGGTATAAATATCTACCCGTCCATGAGTCTTATACAACTCGCTTACTCCATGCCCTGTGGCACCTACCACACCGGCAGAGTGTGACTCGTCCACCATTACCAGCGCATCGTATTTCTCGGCAAGATCGCAAATCTGATCCATCGGAGCTACATTTCCGTCCATAGAGAACACACCGTCCGTCACAACAATACGGAAACGTTGTGCCTGCGCTTCTTGCAGACATCTTTCCAAGTCCTTCATGTCAGCGTTGGCATAACGGTAGCGCTTTGCCTTGCAAAGACGTACTCCGTCAATGATAGAAGCATGGTTCAGAGAATCCGAGATGATGGCATCCTCTTCAGAGAAAAGCGGTTCGAATACGCCGCCGTTGGCGTCGAAACAAGCAGCATACAAGATCGTGTCTTCCGTTTGGAAATACTCCGAGATGGCAGCTTCCAGTTCTTTGTGTATATCTTGCGTTCCACAAATGAAGCGGACGGACGACATTCCGTAGCCACGGTTGTTCATCATTTCCTGCGAAGCCTTAATCAATCGGGGGTGATTGGATAATCCTAAGTAATTATTTGCACAGAAGTTCAGCACTTCCTTACCTTTTACAGTGATGGCAGCTTGCTGCGCACTTTCAATCAGTCGTTCTTCTTTATAAAGTCCGGCTTCCTTGATTTCAGCCAATGTTTGGCAGAGATATTCTTGCATTTTACCGTACATAGTGTTTGGGTGATTAAGTTATATTGCAAAGGACACAATTTTTCTTGGAATAACAATGTCTTTTTGATTAAAATCTGAAAAAAAAGTGCTTACTTTGCGCACTATTTAAGCTTGATATTCTAAGTCAGAAGAAAAAATGGAACACATTTTGATTATTGGAGCTACCGGACAGATAGGGTCGGAGCTAACGATGGAGCTACGTAAACGTTACGGAAATGCAAATGTAGTAGCAGGTTATATTCCGGGTGCAGAGCCTAAAGGGGAATTAAAGGAGTCCGGACCGTCAGCAATTGCTGATGTAACGGATGGAGAAGCGATCGCATCTGTGGTAAAAGAGTATCACATCGATACAATTTATAATTTGGCTGCTCTGCTGTCCGTAGTTGCCGAGTCGAAGCCCAAGCTGGCCTGGAAAATAGGTATCGATGGATTATGGAATGTATTGGAAGTGGCACGCGAACAAGGATGTGCAGTGTTTACTCCGAGTTCTATCGGTTCGTTTGGCGCTAGTACGCCTCATACGAAAACACCGCAGGACACTATTCAGCGTCCGCGCACCATGTATGGAGTCACCAAGGTAACGACCGAGCTGCTAAGTGACTACTATTTTAATAAATATGGTGTCGATACACGTGCTGTCCGTTTTCCGGGCATTATTTCGAATGTGACCCCTCCGGGAGGAGGTACGACCGATTATGCTGTCGATATTTATTACTCGGCGGTGAAAGGAGAAAAATTTGTGTGCCCCATTAAGCAAGGCACTTTGATGGATATGATGTACATGCCGGATGCGCTGAACGCAGCAATTACGCTGATGGAAGCTGATCCGACAAAATTGATACACCGAAATGCTTTCAATATCGCCTCGATGAGTTTCGACCCGGAGACGATTTATCAGGCTATCAGGAAGCATGTGCCGCAGTTTGAGATGATCTATGATATAGATCCTTTGAAACAGCGCATTGCCGATAGCTGGCCCGATAGTCTGGATGACACCTGCGCTCGTGAAGAGTGGGGCTGGAAGCCGGCCTACGATTTGGAAAGCATGACGGTAGATATGCTTGAAAAGTTAAGAGAGAAACTAAAATAATGAAAAAACTAATTGTAGGGGTCATGTTGCTCGGTATACTGGGTGCTTGTGGAAACAAGAAAACAAACATTGACCCCTTCGCATCTATCACAAAAGAAGTGGATTCTATCCGGCGGGTAGCCGATTCTATTCACTGTGATGAATCGCCGGAAGATCCGCAACCTATACAGGCAGATGAATCTTTCGATGATTTTATCTACAATTTTGCTTCCGATGACGTGTTGCAGCGTCAGCGTGTGAAATTTCCGTTGCCTTACTACAATGGAGATAAAAAAACGAATATCGAGGAGCATAACTGGAAGCATGATGACTTGTTTACCAAACAGCATTATTATACGCTTCTATTTGATAGAGAAGAAGATATGGATTTAGTGGGAGATACCTCCCTCACTTCCGTACAGGTAGAATGGGTGTTTGTGAAAACACGAATGGTAAAGAAATACTATTTTGAGCGTATCAAAGGTGCATGGATGCTGGAGGCAATTAATCTGCGCCCCATTAAGCAAAATGATAATGAAAATTTCGTGGAGTTTTTCGGACACTTTGCCGCAGATAGTCTTTTTCAGAGTAAGCGTGTGTGTGAGCCTCTGGCTTTTGTAACCACCGATCCGGACGATGATTTCTCTATTCTGGAGACCACCCTCGATCTTAATCAGTGGTTCGCTTTTAAACCGGGACTTCCTGCCGATCGTCTTTCTAATATCAATTACGGGCAGCGGAATGACGATGATTCGCCAACGAAAATTCTGGCGTTGAAAGGTATCGGTAATGGTTTTTCCAATATCCTCTATTTCCGTCGCAAAGCCGGGGAATGGGAATTGTATAAGTTTGAAGATACAAGCATTTGATGCAGGTAGTAATACGCTACAAGAAATAGCCTTGCTGTTAATGATATAACAGTATTTGCCGGCTTATAACGAATAATGATATAACTTATAATTAAAAATATATGTATTCTCTTTTACCCTACAATACATTCGGTATTGATGTCAGTGCCGCTCGTTTTTTAGAGTACACTTCGGTTGAAGAACTGAAGAAGCTGATTGTGCAAGGTGCCGTTACGACACCTTTTTTGCATATTGGTGGTGGCAGTAACCTGTTGTTTACCAAAGATTACGACGGGTTGATATTGCATTCCCGCATTGCAGGAATCGAGGTGACGGAAGAAGATGCCCAATCTGTATCAGTGAGAGTGGGAGCAGGGGTGGTATGGGATGACTTTGTAGCCTATTGTGTAGAGCATGGATGGTATGGAGCGGAGAACCTGTCGCTGATTCCCGGTGAGGTGGGGGCAAGTGCAGTGCAGAATATCGGAGCCTATGGCGTTGAGGTGAAAGATCTGATAACGGCTGTGGAAACGGTGAACATTCAAGCTGAAGAACGCGTTTATTCAGTTGGTGAATGTGGATATACCTATCGCAACAGTATTTTTAAGCGTTCGGAAAACAAATCGGCTTTTGTTACTTATGTCCGTTTCCGGCTAAGTAAAGAAGAACATTATACATTAGACTATGGCACCATTCGTCAGGAGCTTGAAAAATATCCGTCGTTGACACTTTCTGTTGTCCGGAAAGTGATTATTGCTATTCGCGAGAGCAAGCTGCCCGATCCGAAAGTGATGGGTAATGCCGGCAGTTTCTTTATGAACCCCATTGTGCCGAAAGAAAAACTGGAAGCCTTGCAACAGGAATATCCCCACATACCTTACTATGAGCTGGCCGACGGCTGCGTAAAAATTCCGGCAGGGTGGATGATTGATCAATGCGGCTGGAAAGGAAAAGCCTTGGGGCCGGCTGCTGTGCATGATAAACAAGCACTGGTGCTGGTGAACCGTGGTGGAGCAAAAGGTAGTGATATTATTGCACTTTCAGATGCGGTCCGAGCCTCTGTTCGTGAGAAGTTCGGTATTGATATCCATCCGGAAGTCAACTTTATAAATTGAGAATAAACAAGTGAAAGTAAGAATTATAGGAAGTGGAACATCGACGGGAGTACCTCAAATCGGCTGTACATGTCCGGTTTGTACTTCTTCCGATCCGAAAGATAATCGATTGCGTACCTCTGCTATTGTGGAGACAGATGACGCGCGGATTCTGATAGATTGTGGTCCCGATTTCCGGACACAGGTATTACATCTCCCTTTTGAGAGGATAGATGGTGTGCTCATTACGCACGAACATTATGACCATGTGGGCGGACTGGATGATTTACGTCCGTTTTGCCGGTTCGGTTCCGTGCCTATTTATGCGGAAGATTATGTAGCGCAGGGATTGCGTTTGCGTATGCCCTATTGCTTTGTCGACCATCGTTATCCGGGTGTTCCCGATATTCCTTTACAGGAAATTTCGGTGGGGCAATCCTTTGCTGTAAACCACACGGAAGTGCTTCCTCTGCGTGTGATGCATGGCCGACTGCCGATTCTGGGGTATCGTATCGGGCAGTTGGGGTATATCACTGATATGTTGACCATGCCCGAAGAATCCTATGAACAATTGGCAGGGATAGATGTTTTGGTAATGAATGCGCTTCGGATCGCCTCGCATCCTACTCACCAAAATTTAGAAGAAGCATTGGCGGTGGCCCGGCGTATTCAGGCAAAGAAGACATACTTTATACACATGAGTCATGATATGGGCTTGCATGCGGAGGTTGAAAAGAACCTTCCGGAAAATATTCACCTGGCGTTCGACGGATTGGATATCTATGTTTGATTACCGGTGAAATTTTTAGCAAAAGTTTTGTTTTCTTTGTAGAAATTATTATTTTTGCACCTAGCCGATAAACAGCGAATATTATGAAACTTCGTACGATAGTGAAAATAGCGATCACATCTTCTGTTGTACTTTTGTGCTCAGGTTTCGCATTGTACTCTTTTTTTAGACTGTCAGCAGCTGAAGGGCAGAAAGACTTTAATCTTTATGAACTGGTGCCATCCACAACTTCAGCCGTATTCGTTACTGATGACGTGCTCGAATTTGTAGCAGAAGTCGATGAGCTGACTTGCAGTAAAAATCAGCAATATCTTTATGTATCCAAACTCTTTTCTTATCTGAAACAGAGTCTTTACGCCCTTTCAGAAGATACTCCCCACGGTTTAAGCCGGCAAATGAATCAAATGTTGATTAGTTTCCACGAGCCGGATAACGAACGTAATCAAGTGCTCTATTGTAGATTGGGAAATGGGGATAAGGAGTTGGTAAACAGATTTGTACGCAAATATATATCCTCACTTTATCCGCCGAAAACATTTATTTACAAAGGAGAAGAGATAATTATTTATCCAATGGCGGACGGTGATTTTCTTGCCTGCTATCTGACATCCGATTTTATGGCATTGAGCTTTCAGAAAAAACTGATTGAAAACGTTATTGATGCGTATAAAAGTGGAAAATCGTTGGCTGATGATTCTACCTTTACAGGAATACGTGCTCCGAAAAAAAGTGCGGCGGCCGCTACCATCTATACCCGTATGCAAGGGATGATGGGGTGGACGGAATTTGACATGAAAATGAAAGATGATTTCATCTATTTCTCCGGCATCACTCACGATGCAGACACTTGCTTTGCGTTTATAAACCAGCTTCGCCAGCAACAATCCGTCAAGGGATTTCCGGGAGAAGTGTTACCGTCTACTGCTTTCTATTTTAGCAGGCAAGGGATTACGGACTGGGTGTCTCTACTTTCTTATGGAAATGCCCAAGGACAGAGCGTGCCTGCCCGCACGAGTGAAGTGCAAAATAGGGATAAAGAGTTTTCATGCTATCTGATGGAAAATGCCGGGCAGGATTTGGTTGCCTGTCTCTTTCAGCGTGAAGATACTTTGCAGGGTGCAGCGGCAGTCTTGAGCCTGTCGGTGGCAGATGTAACGGAAGCCGAGCGAATGCTTCGTGCCCTTGTTAATGCAGCTCCGGCGGACGAAGGAAGAAGGAATCCGCGTATAACTTTTTGTTATACTGTAAATAAAGCATATCTTATCTATCGGTTGCCTCAAACAACATTGTTTGAACAACTAACCAGTTTTGCGGAACCAACCTTGGATGTATATGCAGCCTTCTATGGCGGGCGCTTGTTGCTCGCTCCTGATGCGGATGCTCTCGCGCATTATATTCGCCAACTGGATAAAGGTGAGGTGCTCAATGGAGCGATGGCCTATCAGACAGGCATGGATCATTTGTCCGATTCCTACCATTTTATGCTGATGGCGGATTTCGACCACATATTCCAACAATCAGAAAATCACGTTCGTTTTGTACCGGATTTCTTTCTGCGCAACGCCGACTTCTTCCGTCATTTCACCCTCTTTGTTCAGTTTGCCTGTGCAGACGGAATGGTATATCCTAATATTGTTTTGAAATATAAATCAGAATAAAAAATCATCGTTTGTCTGCGATCATTTTTCTGAAAACCTCCATAGCTTTTGGCTGGATTATCCATAAACTTTGCCTGCTTCCTCCATACATTTTCAAGATGCTGTTTATCGTTTTTTTTGCTCCATTGACCCATACTTTTTTGTGTGCGTTCTGCTTTTGGAGAAACGCCTTTTTGTTTTTTTTCTTTTTGCATTTTTGCCGTTTTTATATGTGTGCTTATAATAGTCCTATGGTCAGCTTATTATGAGTGATTTTAACATTTGAATCTGTAAAATATACAGAAAAATTCACAGAAAATACGTAAAATATACAGAAAAATTCATCCCCCATTATAAACAAAGAAATAAATAAAAAAACTTCTTCTTCTGAAGATGAAAAAGAAGAAGAAAAAGATTTGTTTTTTTTCGGGAGAAAAGGAGATAAAAAAACTCCCGATGGAGTTTAATCCTATCGGGAGTTTTTTATGCTTATTCATCGAACGAATGACTTTCGGTTTAGAATGGCAGATCGTCTTTGGCATCGCCCGGAGTAAATTCCGGCATAGCCGACGGAGCTGGAGGAGGAACGGGAGAACCGGAAGCCATTGGAGCACCTGCGCTAACACGCTCTACTTTCCATGCGCGGATACTATTGAACCAGCGATCATTCCACTGACGGGCGTCAACGTCGAATGATACAGTCAATTCTTCGCCCATTTGAATGTTGAACTGCTCGATTTTGTCTGCGCCAAATACGTCGAAGCACATTTTACGTGGATATTGGTCGTGGTTTTCGATAACGTACTCTTGTGATTTCCACTCGTTGCCGCTAGTTTTTGAAACTCCGCCTCTCGGGGGGAGGATAGCGATGATTTTTCCTGTAAATTCCATTGCGATAATTTTAAATTCTGCGGCGAAGTTACAATTTTTTAGTAATATCCCTCGCACAATACCTGTTTTTTTCTTTTGTTTTTATTGGGCAGCCCAAATCTTTTTTCGTAACTTTGTGCGATAGAACATTTAAAACTTAAATACACGAAAATATATGAAATTTATCGTTTCAAGTACTGCTCTTTCCAGCCATTTACAGGCCATCAGCCGTGTTATTAATTCAAAAAATGCGCTGCCAATTCTCGATTGTTTCCTCTTCGAACTGGAAGACGGAACTTTGTCTGTGACTGTATCCGACAGTGAAACAACGATGGTGACTACCGTAGAAGTGAATGAAAGCGATACGAACGGGCGTTTTGCCGTAGTAGCGAAAACATTGCTTGACGCACTGAAAGAAATTCCGGAACAACCACTCACATTCGATATCAATCCGGATAATTATGAAATAACGGTGCAGTACCAGAACGGAAAATACAGCCTGATGGGGCAGAATGCGGATGAATTCCCGCAATCGGCTACACTGGGGGATAATGCTGTCCGCGTAGAAATGGAAGCAAGCGTACTTCTGGGAGGTATCAACCGTTCGGTGTTTGCTACTGCCGATGATGAACTTCGTCCGGTGATGAACGGTATTTATTTCGATATTACAACAGAAGATATTACAATGGTTGCTTCGGACGGTCATAAACTGGTGCGTTGTAAAACGTTGGCAGCCAAAGGCAACGAGCGTGCAGCCTTCATCCTTCCAAAGAAACCGGCTACATTGCTAAAGAATCTTTTGCCGAAAGAACAAGGCGCGGTGACCATCGAATTTGACGAACGCAACGCTGTATTCATGCTTGAAAGCTACCGGATGGTTTGCCGCCTGATTGAAGGACGTTACCCGAACTACAATTCGGTAATTCCGCAAAACAATCCGCACAAAGTGACCGTAGACCGCCAACAGTTGGTAGGAGCTTTGCGCCGTGTGTCTATCTTCTCGTCACAAGCCAGCAGTTTGATTAAACTTCGTATGCAGGAAAACCAGATTGTGATTTCCGCACAAGATATTGATTTCTCTACTTCTGCCGAAGAAACACAAGTTTGCCAGTATGCAGGTGCTGCAATGAGTATCGGTTTTAAATCGACATTCCTCATCGACATACTGAACAATATTTCGGCAGATGAAGTAGTCATCGAACTTGCAGATCCTTCACGTGCCGGAGTAATCATCCCGGTAGAGCAGGAAGAAAACGAAGACTTGCTGATGCTGCTGATGCCGATGATGCTAAATGATTAATACGTTTCACCACAGATTAACACAGATTCACACAGATGTTTTTTCTTTAGAAGAAGTAAAACCTGTGTGAATCTGTGTTAATCTGTGGTGACTCAATAAAATAAACAGAAATGAAATTAAACCTGAAAAATCCCATTGTTTTTTTTGATTTAGAAACAACCGGAACCAATATCAACACAGACCGAATTGTTGAAATTTGCTATCTGAAAGTATATCCGAATGGAAATGAAGAAGCAAAGACATTACGTATCAATCCTGAAATGCATATTCCGGAAGCATCCTCTGCTATACATGGTATTTATGATGCCGACGTAGCAGATTGTCCTACTTTTAAAGAAGTAGCGAAAAACATAGCCCGAGACATTGAAGGTTGCGATTTGGCAGGATTTAATTCCAATCGTTTTGATATTCCTGTTCTTGCCGAAGAATTTCTTCGTGCCGGAGTAGATATTGATATGACAAAACGTAAATTTGTAGACGTACAGGTCATCTTCCACAAAATGGAACAACGCACCCTGTCTGCTGCCTACAAGTTCTATTGCGACAAGAATTTGGAAGATGCACACACTGCCGAAGCAGATACACGAGCTACTTACGAAGTGTTGAAAGCGCAGCTCGACCGTTACTCCGATCTTCAGAATGATATTGCGTTTCTGGCAGATTATTCAAGTTTCAGCAAGAATGTCGATTTTGCCGGACGCATGGTGTACGATGATAACGGAGTAGAAGTGTTCAACTTCGGAAAATATAAGGGAATGTCTGTAGCCGAGGTTTTGAAGAAAGATCCCGGATATTACAGTTGGATTTTGAATAGTGATTTCACGCTGAACACCAAGGCGGCATTGACAAAAATCCGCTTGCGTGAAATGAGTAATTTGATTACAAAATAATGCTAAAAGGAAAGAAAATAATTCTTGGAATTACCGGCAGTATTGCCGCGTATAAGGCGTGCTATATCATTCGCGGACTGATAAAACAAGGAGCGGAAGTGCAGGTCGTAATTACTCCGGCGGGAAAAGAATTTATTACTCCGATCACTCTTTCGGCTTTGACCAGCAAACCGGTCATCAGTGAGTTTTTTGCCCAACGTGACGGAACGTGGAATAGCCACGTTGATCTCGGTTTATGGGCGGATGCCGTATTGATTGCGCCGGCCACTGCCTCTACCATCGGTAAAATGGCCAACGGAATAGCCGACAATATGCTGATAACCACTTATCTTTCAGCAAAAGCTCCCGTGTTTGTTGCTCCGGCAATGGACCTCGATATGTTTGCTCATCCTGCCACCCTGAAAAATCTGGATATTCTGCGTTCCTATGGTAATCATATTATCGAGCCGGGGACAGGAGAACTAGCCAGCCATCTGGTAGGGAAGGGGCGAATGGAAGAGCCGGAGAATATCATCCGGGTATTGGATGAATTCTTTGCTTCGAGTGACGAACTGTCCGGAAAGAAAGTGATGATTACCGCCGGACCGACTTACGAAAAGATTGACCCGGTGCGTTTCATCGGCAATTATTCGTCTGGAAAGATGGGATTCGCGTTGGCAGAAGAATGTGCCCGTCGCGGAGCACAAGTGACCTTGATTACAGGCCCTGTGCAACTCAAAACGCAACATTCTGGTATCATCCGTGTCGATGTCGAATCTGCTGAAGAAATGTACAAAGCAGCGCAGGCTCATTTCCCGGATGCTGATGCAGGTATTCTTTGTGCGGCAGTAGCCGACTATCGTCCGGCAACGGTAGCCGATAAGAAGATTAAGCGGGAAAAAGAAGAAGAACTGACTCTGCATCTTCAGGCAACGCAAGATATTGCTGCCTCTTTAGGAGCCATAAAAAGAAAACAACAATGCCTGGTTGGCTTTGCGCTCGAAACCAATAATGAGCAGCAGAATGCCGAAGGAAAGCTCGAACGCAAGAACTTCGATTTTATTGTGCTCAACTCGTTGAATGATGCAGGAGCCGGTTTCCGCCATGATACCAATAAGATAAGTATAATCGACAGGAAAGGTCGTACAGACTATCCTCTGAAGTCGAAAACAGAAGTAGCTCAAGACATCATTGATCGTCTGGTAGCCACCCTGTCTCCCAATTTTTAATTTTCAAATTTTAATTTTTAATTAATTTGTTACGTTCACTATACATTCAGAATTACGCATTGATAGAAAAACTGGATATCAGTTTTGAAACAGGCTTTTCCGTTATAACAGGTGAAACGGGAGCCGGGAAATCAATTATTCTGGGAGCGATCGGGCTCCTGCTGGGGCAACGTGCCGATGTGAAAGCGATTCGTCGCGGAGCTTCCAAATGTATTATAGAGGCACGGTTCGATATTGCTGCCTACGGTATGCGTCCGTTTTTTGAAGAAAACGAATTGGAATATGATGAAGAGTGTATTTTGCGTCGTGAGGTACAGGCTTCCGGCAAAAGCAGGGCATTCATCAATGATACTCCCGCTTCACTGGCACAAATGAAAGAGCTGGGCGAACAGTTGATAGATGTACATTCTCAACATCAGAATCTGTTACTTAATAAAGAAGGATTCCAGTTGAACGTGCTTGATATTCTGGCACATAATGATGCAGCATTGGAGAAATACCATCTGCATTATGGCGAATGGAAGCAGACAGAACGCGAATTGGCCGAATTAATGTCACTGGCAGAAAAAAGCCGTTCCGATGAAGATTATATCCGTTTCCAACTCGAACAGCTTGAAGAGGCCCATCTTGTAGAAGGAGAGCAGGAGGAACTGGAACAGGAAGCCGAAACACTAAGTCATGCGGAGGAGATTAAAGCCGGACTTTACCGGGTAGAACAGTCATTTGTCTCGGATGAAGGCGGATTGCTTTCTTACCTGAAAGATAGTCTGAATACGCTGAATAGCCTGCAAAGAGTCTATCAGCCCGCTAAGGAACTTACCGAACGTATGGAGAGCGCCTATATCGAATTGAAAGATATTTCGCACGAAGTCTCTTCGCAAAGTGATTCCGTTGAATTTAATCCGGTCCGCCTGGAAGAAGTGAACGAACGGCTGAATCTGATTTATTCCCTGCAACAGAAACACCGGGCACAGACTCTTGACGAGTTGATAGCGTTGACGGATGAATATCGTAGCAAATTGTCCGACATTACTTCATACGATGAGCGTATTGCCGAGCTGACCGTTCGTAAAGAGGAACAATATAAGCAAGTGAAACAACAAGCAGAACTGCTCACCAAAGCCCGTACGAAAGCTGCGCGTGAAGTGGAAAAGCAATTGGCCGCCCGCTTGATTCCGTTGGGAATGCCGAATGTTCGTTTTCAGATCGAAATGGGACTGAAGAAAGAGCCGGGATTGCAAGGAGAAGATACAGTCAACTTCCTGTTTTCTGCCAATAAGAACGGTACCTTGCAAAATATCTCTTCCGTAGCTTCGGGAGGTGAAATAGCCCGTGTCATGCTTTCTATCAAAGCATTGATTGCCGGAGCCGTGAAACTGCCGACTATCGTATTTGATGAAATAGATACCGGTGTCTCCGGTGAAATAGCCGACCGCATGGCGGACATGATGCAGGAAATGGGCGACCGGAACCGTCAGGTAATCAGCATCACCCACTTGCCGCAGATTGCTGCCCGCGGACGTGCACATTATAAAGTATATAAGAAAGACAGCGATACGGAAACAAATAGTCATATCCGCCGTCTCACCGATGAAGAACGAGTAGAGGAAATAGCTCACATGCTTAGTGGCGCCACTTTGACCGAGGCCGCCCTTAGTAACGCCAAATCCCTGCTTGATGCTAAGTAATTAATGGCTAAATTGATTCATTCAAAGTAGTTGTTGAGGTAGTGAATTGTTAAGCGGTAACTGATAAGTAGTAAATTGTAAATAGTAAAATAGTAAATCAAATAGATGTTGGATAAAAGTGAAATGATTTTCGGTGTTCGTGCCGTGATAGAAGCCATTCAGGCAGGTAAAGAGATTGATAAAATTCTGGTAAAGAAAGACATTCAGAGTGATCTTTCCAAAGAACTGTTTGCTGCTTTGAAAGGGCTGATGATACCGGTTCAGCGTGTTCCGGTAGAACGTATTAACCGCATTACCCGGAAAAATCATCAGGGAGTGATTGCTTTCATTTCTTCTGTGACTTATCAGAAAACGGAAGATCTTGTTCCTTTCTTGTTCGAACAAGGGAAGAATCCGTTTTTTGTTATGCTGGACGGAGTGACCGATGTACGTAATTTCGGAGCCATTGCCCGTACCTGCGAATGTGCAGCTGTCGATGCAGTGATTATTCCTGTCCGCGGGAGTGCGTCTGTCAATGCTGATGCCGTGAAAACATCGGCAGGAGCGCTGCACACGCTGCCTGTGTGTCGTGAGCAGAACCTCCGTTCAACGCTGCAATATCTGAAAGACAGTGGTTTCCGTATTGTAGCTGCTACCGAGAAGGGAGATTACGACTATACAAAAGCCGATTATACAGGACCGCTGTGCATCATTATGGGAGCGGAGGATACGGGAGTTTCTTATGAAAACCTTGCGCTTTGCGACGAATGGGTGAAAATCCCGATGCTGGGCACCATCGAATCTCTGAATGTTTCCGTGGCTGCCGGTATCCTGGTTTACGAAGCTGTGAAACAAAGAAATAATGACTGATATGAAGAAGATTTTAATTCTACCTTTACTGCTTTTCTTCCTGATGCAGGGAAGCATGGCGCAAACTCCCAAATGGGTAGAGAAGGCAAAACGTGCAGTCTTCTCTGTGGTGACTTATGACAAGAATGATAAAATGCTGAATACCGGAAACGGATTTTTTGTATCCGAAGATGGATTGGCTTTATCAGATTATACTCTTTTTAAAGGAGCCGAACGTGCAGTGGTTATCACTTCCGAAGGCAAGCAGATGCCGGTTAGCCTGATACTTGGAGCGAATGATATGTATGATGTCATTAAGTTCCGTGTGGCTATCACCGAGAAGAAAGTGCCTGCGCTCATTGTGGCTAAAACAGCTCCGGCAGTGGGAGCCGATGCGTGGATGCTTCCTTATTCTACACAGAAAAGTATTGCTTGCGTTACTGGTAAAGTGAAAGATGTCTCCAAAGTAGCCGGAGAATATCATTACTATACATTGGGTATGCAGATGAAAGATAAGATGGTGAGCTGTCCGGTGATGAATGCCGAAGGCCAGGTATTTGGCATTGCGCAGAAGTCATCCGGCATCGATACGGTGACCACTTGCTATGCGGCAGGAGCAGCTTTTGCCATGGCACAGAAAATCAGTGCTCTTTCTTTGGGAGACGCTGCTTTGAAAAAGATTGGCATCCGGAAAGGCCTGCCCGAGACGGAAGACCAGGCATTAGTGTACTTGTTTATGGCATCTTCGAGCCTGTCGGGCGACGATTACGAAAAGCTGTTGGATGATTTCATCCGTCAGTTTCCTGCCAATGCGGATGGTTATCTTCGTCGTGCCAATTATTATGCAGCTAAAGGCAAAGACGATCACGCTTGGTATGATAAAGCAGTTGCCGACTTTAATCAAGCTTTGAAAGTAGCCCAGAAAAAAGATGATGTATATTATAATATAGGTAAGCTGATATATGCTTATCAATTGTCGAAGCCGGAAAAAACGTATAAAGACTGGACGTATGACACTGCTTTGCAGAATGTTCGTCAGGCAATCGCCATTGATCCGCTGCCTATTTATATTCAAATGGAAGGCGATATACTGTTTGCCCAGCAAGATTATGCCGGTGCTTTGGCTGCTTATGAAAAGGTAAATGCCAGTAACATTGCTTCTCCGGCCACTTTCTTTAGTGCTGCCAAGACGAAGGAACTGGCGAAAGGTGACCCGAAAGAAGTCGTAGCTTTAATGGATAGCTGTATTGCCCGTTGCCCGCAACCGATCACAGCAGATTTTGCTCCATATTTGTTGGAACGTGCACAGATGAACATGAATGCCGGCCAGCCACGGAATGCGATGCTCGATTATGATGCTTATCATACAGCAGTCAAAGGAGAAGTGAACGACGTATTCTATTACTATCGCGAACAGGCCGCTTTGAAAGCACGCCAATTCCAACGCGCCTTGGATGATATAGTTAAAGCAATCGAAATGAATCCGACAGACCTGACCTATCAGGCGGAACATGCCGTTGTAAACCTGCGTGTAGGACGTTATGAAGAAGCTATTCAGATTTTGAATAATATACTGAAGGCTGATCCTAAATATGCCGAGGCTTACCGCTTACTGGGACTTTGTCAGATACAGTTGAAGAAGACAGATGAAGCTTGCGGTAACTTTAAGAAAGCGAAAGAACTGGGTGATCCGAATGTAGATGAGCTGATTACCAAATACTGCAAGTAAGAGATTACCTCTTCGAAAAACAACATAAGTAAAAATGAATCCCTGCCAACTCGAAAATTGGCAGGGATTCCTCGTTTTTGGGGACGTTGTATAAAAAACTCTCTCTCTTTTTTTTATTTTTCCCCACTTCACTTGTTAAGCTCAGGTTGTAGGTTTTAATGATATATGGTTTGATTTCCCTTTTTCCCCTCTTTTATAAGTTAAATGCACGCTTATTGAAAATACTGCATGGCTTCACTTATTTTTTTTAGAAATTATTCGATTTTCCATCTAAAACAGTGACTAAATTTAAAAATGTGATTCATTTTATCTATAATCTTACTATATTCCGCACGTTTTTTAATAACACTTATGAGATAAGTTATAATTTATGGAAAAAAATCGATTTACTATTTGTGCAAACAATTACATCGATTGTTTGCGACAAGAGGGTCGTTATTCTACGGCCCACGTGTATAAACACGCTATTCGTTCTTTTTCGCAGTTTTGTGGGACCCAATCCATTACCTTTAGTAGGATAAACCGCGAAACTCTAAAGAGGTATAGCAACTATCTGTTGGCTTCCCGTTTGAAGCCTAATACGATTTCTACGTATATGCGTATGCTTCGTAGTATCTACAATCGCGGGGTCGATACGCATCAGGCTCCTTATGTACATGGCTTGTTCCGGGATGTATTTACCGGGGTGGACACACGTCAGAAGAAAGCCATCCCGATCGGTGAACTTCACATGCTACTAAACAAAGATCCTCAATCGGAAAAACTTCGCCGGACACAGGCTATTGCCAATCTGTTATTTCAGTTTTGTGGAATGCCTTTCTCTGATTTGGCCCATTTGGAAAAATCCAATTTGAAACAAGGTCTTTTAAAGTACAACCGTCTCAAGACCGGTACTCCTATGAGTATAGAAGTGCTGGAGTCAGCGCACAATGCAATCGGGGGATTATACAATAAAACCGATGCGCGGAGTCCCGATTATCCTGATTATCTTTTTCGGATATTAAGCGGAGCATATAAGAGAGATGAAGAGGAAGCATATCGTGAATATCAGTCAGCCTTGAGACGTTTCAATAATGACTTGAAAAGCCTGTCCAGAAAATTAAGGATATCTTCATCCGTCACGTCTTACACGCTTCGTCATTCTTGGGCTACGACTGCCAAGTACAGAGGTGTTCCTATCGAGATGATTAGCGAATCATTAGGGCACAAATCTATTAAAACAACACAGATATATTTAAAGGGTTTCGAATTGGAAGAAAGAACAAGGGTTAATAAATTGAATTATTCTTACGTATGTAGTTTTAAAATGTTCTGATTAATATTATTAAAGCATTATGGATTAGGGACTTAATGCTGGTGTTACTTCTTAGGTAACGGA
>NZ_QTLK01000035.1:1041-51003 GCF_003602705.1 Bacteroides sp. AM16-13 | reverse complement strand
TAGAAGCTAAATTAGATGGTCAAACCAACTGCTAAATTCTCATTTATGGAAGAATATAAAACATATAAATTAAGTGATTTGGTGGATTTTCAAAATGGTTTTGCATTTAAATCTACAGATTTCCTTTGCAATGGAAAATATAAAATCATAAGGATAAAAGAACTAAAGAATGGTTTAGTCAAGTTTTTTGAAGATACAGCTTCTGTTCTTAGTGACCCTGATGAAATAATGTCAAAATTCCTAGTGAACAAAGGGGATGTGATATTTGCGTTAACTGGTGACCCAGTAAATAAGTCAAATCCTAACAGTTGGGTCGGTCGTGTCTCATTATATACACATAATGAAACCGCTTATCTCAATCAACGAACTTGCAAATTAACAAACTACAGGGGTGTTGTTCCTAAATATCTATATTATTTTTTTAGGCATTATGAAAATTTCTATTCTTTAGCATCAAAAGCCACTGGTAGTGCAAATCAAGCGAATATTTCAACAAAAACACTTGGAGAAACCAATGTAGAACTTCCATCACTGAAAGTTCAAAATAAAGTAGTTGATATTATATATTCACTCGACTCCAAAATCGAGCTGAACCGCCGGATAAATGATAATTTAAAATTAATCGCCTAATATTCACTATGCTTTGGATTCGAAAATTTATTAACCAAACACCAAGTTTCAACAACTTTGAAACTCATATTTCAACCATCGAAAAAACAGTTGAAACGAATCCTGCATTATGTATAGAAACCTGTAAAAGCTTAGTTGAAAGTATTTGCAAAACAATACTTACTAATCAAAATATCGAACACGACAACTATGGGCAATTTCAAGCTTTGGTAAAGCAAACAATAAATTGTCTGATAGATACAAATGAATGCTATAAAGATGATTTATGTGAACTCGTCAGGAGAATAGCGTCAGTCTCCCAAAAACTAGCGGAAATAAGAAATATTTCCGGATTTGCGTCTCACGGTCAAGACATTAACCATGTCTCAATGAGTACAACAATGTCCTTACTGGCATACAAAATAACAGATGTGTTAGGTGGGTTTATTATACATTATTATATAAATCATGCAAGTAAAAGAGACTCACGCATACATTATGAAGACTGCCAAGAATTTAACGAACTGTTTGACGAAGAAAATCCTCTAGAATTAGGTGGAGTTATTTTATCTGCTTCCGAAGCATTATATAAACAAGACTATCAAGCATACAAAGAAATATATTTTTCATATTTAGATAACTTAGAAAAAGAACGAAAATATGTCATTTACAGAAGGTAGTTATGAAAAAGCATTGATAGCTCTCTTCGAGAACTTAGGCTATCAGCATCAATATGGCCCCAATATTGAACGGGACTATTATGTACCTTTTTATGAAGAACAATTAATTGAAAGCTTAACCACTATCAATTATGGAAAACCTCGCCTTGCAATTGACGAAGCCATATCTAAACTAAAAGATATCGAAATAGGTAGCCTGCCACAGAGGAATGAGCTTTTCATGGACTATCTTCAACATGGAATCGAGGTCTCTTTTTTCGACGGAAAAGAACAACGTAACGATATCATCTACCTGATAGATTACAATGACAAAAACATTAAGCGTAATGACTTTAAAGTTATTAATCAATGGACGTTCGTTGAAAATTCAGAAAAGCGTGCTGATATAATTCTATTTGTCAACGGTTTGCCTCTCGTTGTAATTGAGTTAAAATCTCCATCAAGAGAAGAAACAAATGTATCTGAAGCCTATCTTCAGTTACGTAATTACATGAAAGAAATTCCCTCACTTTTCGTATATAATGTCTTTTGTGTAATGAGTGACATGGCTTGCTCAAAAGCGGGAACGATCACCAGCAATGAAGACCGTTATATGGAATGGAAAACCAAAGACGGGAAATATGAAAGTTCCCAGTTTATTGATTATGATACCTTTTTTGAAGGAATATTCATAAAAGAACGTTTCATTGACATTATCAAGAATTTCATTTGTTTTTCTAAAGAAGAATCAGGTGCTGCAAAGATTTTAGCCGCCTATCACCAATATTTTGCTGTGAAGAAAGCAGTAGAACGAACTAAAAAGGCAACACAAGGTGACGGAAAAATCGGAGTATTCTGGCATACGCAAGGAAGCGGAAAATCACTATCAATGGTATTTTACGCTCATCTTCTTCAGGATGAATTAAGTCAACCAACTATAGTAGTTATTACCGACCGGAATGATTTGGACGATCAACTCTATACTCAATTCTCCAAATGCCAACAATTCTTGCGCCAAATCCCCATACAAGCAAAAAGCCGGGAAGATTTAAAATCACTATTAGCCGGACGAGAAGCCAACGGAATAATATTCACTACAATGCAGAAGTTTGAAGAATCTGACGAACCTCTTTCTCTAAGACGAAATATTGTAGTCATGACCGATGAAGCACATCGAGGACAATATGGATTTGAAGAAAAAGTAAACGAAGAAACTGGAAAAATATCAATCGGTACTGCAAGAATTATACATAATTCATTACCCAATGCGTCCTTTATAGGTTTCACAGGAACACCCATTTCTACTAAAGATCGAGATACAACAGAAGTGTTCGGCGACTATATCGACATCTACGATATGACACAAGCAGTATCCGATGGTGCAACTTGTCCTGTGTACTATGAATCTCGTGTCATCAACCTGAATCTTGACAAAGATACATTGAAAGCAATAGATGACGAATATGAAATACTTGCGTCGGAAGGTGCTACTGAAGAACAGATAGAAAAGAGTAAAAAACAAATGTCGCACCTTGAAGAGATACTTGGCGCACCTGCTACCATAGATTCACTGTGCAAAGATATTATAAATCATTACGAAGAAAACAGGCAATTTGAATTAACAGGAAAAGCAATGATCGTCGCTTATTCCCGCCCTATCGCAATGAGTATCTATCATAGAATCTTAGAACTTCGCCCCAACTGGACTGATAAAGTGAAGGTGGTAATGACAGGCAGCAATAAAGATCCGGAAGAGTGGCATGACATTATTGGCAACAAACAATACAAGAAAGAACTTGCCAAGAAATTCAAAGACAACAATGACCCTATGAAAATAGCCATAGTCGTAGATATGTGGCTTACAGGCTTTGACGTACCATCTCTAGCGACAATGTATGTCTATAAGCCAATGAGTGGGCACAATCTCATGCAAGCAATAGCTCGTGTGAACCGCGTCTTTAATGATAAAGCTGGTGGTCTTGTTGTCGACTATATCGGGATAGCCAAAGCATTGAAACAAGCAATGCACGATTATACAGTACGAGATCAAAAAAGATTCGGCAATCCCGATATCAAAAAAACTGCTCTTATTAAGTTTCAAGAGAAATTGGAAGTTTGCCGAGATATTTTCCACGGTTTTGATTATAGCAACTTCCAATCCGGCACAGATAACGATCGTGCACAAATTATCAAAGGTGGAGTCAACTTCCTCATGGACAGTAATAAGAATGATAAAATGCAACTATTCCAAAAGGAATCGTCCCTATTACATAGTTCAATCACATTATGCCGTAGCCTGCTTAATGAGCAACAACGCTATGAAGCAGCTTTTTTTGAGACAGTACGAATATTACTATCCAGAATGACAGGCAAAGGTAAAGTTTCCAAAAAAGAAATAAACGCCCGTATTGGCGAACTTATCAAACAAAGTGTAAAAAGTGAAGGTGTAATCAATTTATTCTCGGATGTAAAAGCCGAATTCTCCATTTTTGACGCAGCATTCTTGGAAGAAATATCCAAAATGAAAGAGAAAAATATAGCAATAGAGCTATTAAAGAAACTTTTGGCGGAAAGAGTTACCATATATCAAAAAACTAATTTAGTTCAAGCGGAAAAGTTTTCTGATTTATTAAACAGAGCATTATCTAACTATTTGAAAGGATTACTTACTAATGAAGAAGTCATTCAAGAGTTATTAAAGCTTGCTGCAGAAATCTCGGAATCAGAAAATCAAGGCAATGAATTAGGACTTACTGCAGAAGAAAAATCATTTTACGATGCTTTGACCAAACCGAGAGCAGTACAAGATATATATACGAACGAACAACTAATTGCGATGACAAAGGAGTTAACAGACGCCCTACGCAAAAATCGTACAATTGACTGGCAGAAGAAAGAATCCGCCAGAGCAGGGATGCGTCGTATGATAAAAAGACTTCTGAAAAAATACAAATATCCACCAGAAGAAGCTGAAAATGCACTGGAAACAGTTATTCATCAATGTGAACAATGGACTGATAATGATTCTGATAATTACAACTCATTACTCAACGAAACTAGAAAATATGATTTTCATAACGAAACATATCCTCCAATGGCGGCAGATGAAAGAATTGAATATTATACCCCAAAGAACAACAATAAAAATACCCTATTATGAATATAGACATAAATAAGTTAGAGAAGGAAATAAAAGATTATAAGGCAAATTTCTTCTCCTCTTGGAATGATGAAAAGTATAAATGGGAAGCAGTAAGCTGGTTTCAATCCCATTGGGATATCAAGTCCCCAGATTTCACACAAATGCTTAAAACTTCTCTTTCGAAAACTCAAAATCTTCTAGGAGCACAACATTATTTTCCTAGACGCATGATAAAGAATTTCGCAATGGTTGCCCCTGAAGATGTAAGGAAGATGTTTATTGATTTATATAATGAACATATTCCCCTTTCCGATCGAATTTATAAATTTATTAAAGAATCAGACTTTATACTTGAGAAATACAAAAGCACTTGGAGAAATCACTTTCAAGATTATAGAACAATAAGCACCTATTTATGGCTTAGATATCCAGAACGATATTACATATTTAAACCAAGGGAATTCTCGCGAGTATCTCAAATTTTAAATACTAGTTACACCTTCAAAAAAGGTGCTACTCCCAATACTGTATTGCAAGCATACGAATTATATAATGAAATCAAATGGATTTTACAACAAGATACAGAACTGAAAGCAATGCTTTCTGATGTCCTCACTCGCACTCCGAATTGTGATCCAGATCTCGAATTAACAACTACTACTGTAGATTTTCTATACTTTTTAGATAAGAATAATCAGAAAAGTCAAAAAACATTTCAGATAGCAGGAAAAAAACAAGAAAAAAACATTCCTCCTTTAACTTCCCCTACTTCCAAACTTCACTACTGGTGGCTAAATGCTAATCCTCAAATGTGGAGTTTGTCCAATTGGAGCATAGGAGAAATTCAGTCTTACACTTTATATAATGACAATGGAAACAAACGTCGTGTATTCCAGAATTTCTTAGATGCAGAAGCTGGTGATATAGCAATCTGTTATGAAGCAACTCCTACCAAACAAGTAGTTGCACTTGCTAAGATTTACAAAAAGAATGATGGAAAACATATCTATTTCCAAAAAACAGAATCGCTTACTTATCCTATTGATTATTCGATTTTAAAAAACTGCGAGGAACTCAATAATATGGAGTTCTTTGCTAATCCTAATGGCAGTTTATTCAAACTTACCCAAAATGAATATGATTTCATTATGGATATAATTCGAGATACAAATCCTATTAAACGAACAAATGAAAATATCAGCCGATACACAGATGAAGATTTTCTAAATGACGTATTTCTTGATGAACAAGAACTCAAAACTCTAAAAAGTATACTCAAATACAAAAAAAATATCATATTGCAGGGAGCCCCGGGAGTAGGTAAAACATACTCTGCCAAACGACTGGCCTATACAATAATGGGAGAAAAAGATGATTCAAGAATCTCAATAGTCCAATTCCATCAAAATTATTCATACGAAGATTTTGTTATGGGTTATAAACCTCAAGAAGAAAAATTCGAACTAAAGAAGGGAATATTTTACAAATCTTGTATTACTGCCGGAAATGATCCAGAACACGATTATTTTTTCATAATTGATGAAATCAATCGTGGTAATATGAGTAAAATATTCGGAGAATTATTAATGCTAATTGAAAAAGATTACCGTAATGTTAAAATAGCATTAGCACACAATGGAGAACTTTTCTCTGTGCCAAACAATCTCCACATCATAGGTATGATGAACACCGCAGATCGCAGCTTGGCTATGATTGATTATGCATTGAGAAGAAGATTCTGTTTCTACAACATGAAACCTGGATTTGATTCAATCGGCTTCCAAAAGTACCAAAATGAATTACATAATACCACTTTCGACAAATTAATTGAAACGATCAAGAGATTAAATGATGAAATATCCAGAGATGAATCACTCGGTGACGGATTCCAAATAGGACACAGTTATTTATGTGGATTAGAATCTTGTGATAAAGTAAAAGAAATTATATTCTATGACATTATTCCTATGTTACATGAATATTGGTTTGATGATAAACAAAAAGTTGATTTTTGGGAAAATGAACTAAAGAGCTTATTCTAATGACAAATGACAAAAATATATTAATCAAAAATATTTATTACATGCTAGCTTATGCCTTTCAGGTACTTAAGCGTAACAACTATGCAAATATAGCTTCTGAAAAATTCGAGCATATAGAAGACTTGTTTGCAGAAATCCTATCGCGAGGTATTTCGTATCAATTAAAACAAGGATTATATCGTGAATATGTACCAAAAACGGAATCACTACCTACAATGAGAGGGAAAATTGATATAACAAAAACTATTAAACATAGAATACAATGTCAGCAGCTCCTATCATGTGAATTTGATGAACTATCAGAAAATAATATATTTAACCAAATATTAAAAACTACAATCAGTATTCTTCTCCAAGAAAAGATAGTAGCCAAAGAACGAAAAAACAAATTAAAGAAAGTTCTACCATTCTTCGCCAACATTAATACCATTGAACCATCCATCGTAAAGTGGAACACACTCTATTTTCAACGTAATAATCAGACCTATAAGATGCTGATGAATATTTGTTATTTTGTTTTGGAAGGTTTACTACAGACAACTGAAGACGGTAAATATCACATGGCAACTTTCTCTGATGAATATATGCATCGGCTTTATGAGAAATTTGTATTAGAATATTACAAAACAGAACATCCTGAATTAAAGACCAGTACTTCCCGAATAAAATGGAATATTGACTATCAATCCGATAACAAAGCACTAGAATTACTTCCATGTATGCAATCAGATATCATGCTAGAATACAATGGAAGAACGCTTATTATTGACACCAAATATTATTCGCAAACAATGCAAAAACAATATAACAAACAAACCCTTCATTCTAACAACTTATACCAAATTTTCACCTATGTAAAAAACTATGATATACAAAATTCAAGCAATGTTGCAGGTATGCTTTTATATGCAAAAACTAATGAAGAAATTACTCCTGATTTAGAAACCAGTATATGTGGAAATAGAATCTATGTCAAAACTCTCGACTTATATACAGATTTCAAAAATATTGCTTCCCAATTAGATGAAATAATAAGCTATATAAAGATACATTAAACACATATAGACTCATTGTGTATTTTAAGCATCATTCGATGAATCCCATATTTATAAGATTATAAACAAATATTTATTTCGTTCCTCCCCAAATTACATAACCTTAAACATACTACTAACAGAAATCAGCAACAAATTCCATTAAGTAAATAACCAAAACTACAGAAACAAAAACATACACTAAAAAATAAAGCATACTTTCATTTGAATTAAACTGTTTCTTGTTATCTTTGCCTAGACGTATTCATTTAAAGAACAATAATATGGATGTTGAAATAAAAGAGAAAGAAAACCGGAGACATGTCGGACGCAATTTACAAAGGATTCGTGTATATTTAGGCATGAAACAGGAAGCACTGGCCGCCGATCTTGGTGTAAATCAGCAGGTCATTTCAAAGATTGAGAAACAAGAGGAAATAGAAGAAGGCTTTCTAAAAAGAATTGCTGAAGTGTTGGGAATATCCGAAGAAGTCATTAAAGACTTTGATGTTGAAAAGACGATTTTCAATATTAATCATCATAATTATAAGGATGCAAATATCTCTGAAGGTGCTACTACATACGCCATCGTTCAACAAATAAATCCACTTGAAAAAATAGTTGAGTTATATGAGCGTTTGTTGAAAAGTGAGCAAGATAAAATTGAGATCCTGAAAAAATATATGAAATAATCACTGCTAGATTCAGCAATCTAATATATAGAAGAATGGAAACAATAGAAAATATAAAAGCAAATCACTATCACCTTGGGAAAAAGATAGAACGTGTACGCAGACTTCGCGGTATGACTCAAACGGAGCTAGGCCAATTATTAGGAATAACCAAGCAAGCTGTTTCAAAAATGGAACAAACCGAGAAAATTGATGATGAACGATTAGAAAAAATCGCCTCTGCATTAGGAGTTACTACCGACGGATTGAAAGAGTATAACGAAGAAACTGTTTTATATAACACAAATAATTTTTACGAGAATTGCGGTGTAAAAAATGCAATTGGTAATAACCAAACATTCAATAATTTTCCCATAGAACAAACGATTGAACTCTTTGAGAAACTGTTAGAGAAACAGAAAGAACAATTTGAGAGCTTAAAAAAAGAGAAATAGATGACCTTTATAAAATACTCAACTTCGTTTATAACAATTATTTCCCTAAGGGAGTTGTAGATGAATTAATTTCCTCAAAGAACAAAGAAATTGATTGGCTAAAAATAGAGATAAAGAACCTTAAACAAGAAAGAGAAACCTTGCTGCAAATAATTAGGGATATGTATTGAATATCCCTAATTATCAAATGTTGATAAGAAATCCCCATTACATACAAATAAAACAATCCCAACGCTTCCCATTCCCAAAATAAAGTCCTACTTTTGTGAAGAATTCTGTTTGCTATATTTACAACAGTATTTCACAAATAAAATAAGCCCAACAAGATGAAAGAAGAACCTGACAGTTTGTCTGTCCCTTACAATTTTGCCCGTTGCCTCAACGCTCAATGTCCACAAGCCTCAAAATGCCTGCGCCACATAACTACACAACTTGATACAACCGACAACCTATATATCACTATCATTAATCCGGCACGTTATCCTGCGGATGGAAACCAATGCGAATGTTTCAAGACTGCTGTCAAAGTTCATGTGGCGTGGGGACTAAAACGGTTGCTCGACAGAATCCCTTATGAGGATGCAGTCAGTATCAGAATACAAATGGTCGGACACTATGGAAAAACGGGATATTATCGGTTCTATCGTGGAGAACGGGGGCTTATGCCTAAAGACCAAGCCTACATCAGACAACTATTCCGCAATAAAGGGATAAAAGAAGAACCAACTTACCAACGTTACACAGAAGAATATATTTGGTAAGTTGCTGTCATCTGTCACAGTTTAGGAGTTAATAGTTTAGTAATGAACCGATAAGACTGTGACAGCAAGAGGTGACGGCAGGGTGATGGCATTTTTGCCGTCACCTGGTTATTAGTCTTACAACATGATAGAGTGTACCGCTACGCGTATGTTTGGAAGGTATTTCTTGCTTTTTCAGTATTCTTCCGAAGGAATTAACCCTCTTGACAGACATCGGGATTGAACTGCCTTTTTGAATATCTTCCATAATCTCCGCTGGAGACAACCATTCCCCTTCTTCAGGCTGTGCGGCACGAAAATAACGGAAGAAAAGTTGCTCTTCCGGCGGGACTTGTTCAAATTCACGGTTGTTTTCCACCATGATCTTTTCTTCCTCCTGGTCGAACCAGTAACGTTCGCCATGCTCCAGTTCGTACATAGCTTGTGCGTAAAGCTGCTCATAGTCTATCGGACGGTTGGTGTCAATCACTCCGGTCACTTCAATACAAATAAAACGACGGCTGCCGGAAGGGTCGGTCAACAAGTCTTTCTGGTTACTTGTAGCTATGAATGAGGCGTACCGACGCATTTCAAGCACGGCACTGCCATGAGGTTTCTTCACATTCAGTACAGGCTTTTGCAGAATATGTTTCAGAAAGCCTTGTTGTGTCGAACTCACCTGGTCAAATTCATCGATATTGATAAGCGCAAAACGATTGAGGTAAAGTTCGGCATCTTTCTTTCGGGAGAAATCAATGCTGTCAGTATAGTAGGAACGCTCGGAAGGGGGCATTATGCTCCGGCAAAAGGTGGATTTACGTGTCCCTTGCGGTCCGACAAGTAAGGGCGAAACACTGTTTGCATACTTTTTATTGCTTCCTTTCCAATGAGAAACCATATTGAGGAACCAACGGTGGAACAAATCCATCCAATACGGATTCTTACAAGGGACGGTGGCTGCCAATGCACGAATACGGTCTTTACCGTCCCATGCGGGAAGCCGGTAGAGGAAATCTTCCAACGGGTTGAATACAGGGACGCGGTTGGAGTAAATATAACGACTAATATCCCTATCCCACAACGGGATACCTTCCATCTGTGCATCCAAAGCAATGCTGTTCAGCGCACGTTTATCGAGAGGATTGAAACGGAAACGAAAAGAAAGCCTTTCACGATATTCTACCTCACCAATTTGGGTATTATGACGGAATTCATAGCGGCGTTTCATAAATTCTTCAGTCTGCAAGGCGAGTTGCTGCTCTTTAGTCAGGCTGATATTCTTGCCGAAACCTTTGCACTCGGTATATATATTGCCAATCATTTGCCGGATAAGCTCTTCCTGTCTATACATATAGAAGTGGAAAACAGTACGTTTCACAACTTCTTCTTGTGGAAGTCCCGAAGCAAAACAGTTTTTAGCCAGTTGGACAACTAAAGGATGCCATGTGTCTTTGCTCAATTCGAGCCCCGCTTCCCGGAGATCGGCATAAGCTTTCCGAAAAGCGGCTTCGAAAAGCATCAGGAAGGCATTTTCCGCATCATATCCCGGTACGGCACGGGTTAATGGAGATTTCTCCGCCTGAACCGCTTCACGGAAAGTGGTTTCTTCGGGCATTGATGATGGTTGAGAGAGATAAAATTGGACTGAATTCGGACGATATATGATGTCCGGATCGTGGGATAATCGCGAATATTGTTCCAGAGTCGGTTCTTTGGGAAGTATATCGAACGGGATTTGGGGCTGATAACATTTCACAGCCAGTCGATAAGCATGGGCATGGAATAGTTCCGCTTCTTCCCGTGTTTTGGGAAGGGAGTTGTCCGGTCGGGTGAAGGTAGTCCATATTTTCACCGTTTTACCACTTGAACCCATAAAAACACAACGGGTTTGTGGTTGCTCACAGGCTTTTTGTTTCACTAAAGCGATTTCCGACTTATTGGATAAAGGACCGATGGTCAGTTCTACAATACCGTTGTAGTTTTTCATTTGTTTCTGACCGTTTACTTTTCGAAATTCGGCAGCAGGAATTATCTTGGGCAGTTTATCGGCAAACATACACCGTTCATCGGAAAGGGTATATCGCAGATGTTCTCTGAATGTAGAAACAGGACGGGATTTTATTTCTGTCTTTATCTTATTTACCAGTATATCAAGATCCATTACGCTAAGCGCTATCGTATCTTCGTTCTTACGAAATTGAGTAATTTTCATTAATTTGATAATAATTTGTTTTGTCAGCGTCTTTGCGATCGTTGAGACTGCTAAATTAGTCATAATATCCGAAACCGGCAAAGAAAACAAGTTTTTAATACAGAAAATTATTGATATATCAAGCATCTCTTTAACCGAAAGAAACGGGATTGCCACCACTCTATTACGGGGCAAATTAGTTTTCTCTGCTTGAAACTATAGTTCCAGCTAAGAGAAACTATAGTTTCATCGGTAAGAAACCAATGGTTTCAAGTAATTGGAACTAGAGTTTCAAGCCTATGAAACTAAAGTTTCAAACCGCAGAACCAACAGTTTCACGCCTTGAAACTGTTAGTTTAAAGGCAGGACACAACTCATAAGTACGAGGATAATAAATTGAACTACTAATCCATTGATGGCTGATACTATTTATTTTCGAGCAGCGTCTTTATTTTGTCTTTGTTTTCTAGGTGACAGCATTATTGCCATCACACTGCTGTCACACTGTGCTGTCACACTATTAAGTACTTATACTCTGTAAGTTAGATTATAATCTGTGACAGATGACAGATATATTTTGTTTTTTATTTCATAGAGATGCTGATATAACTAATCTAATACTTTATATATCCTTCTTGTTCATACGCTTTCCCATATTTATGAATCATTGCTACCAATGGTCTTAAACGTTCGTCAGAAACCAACATAGCCCTATAACGCAAATACTGATTATCATAAAGCTGCCGGTTTCCGTCCTTGAGGCGTTTCTTCACATCCGCAGGAATGAAAAATTCCGCACGGTTGCCCAATTTGACATAGAATTCATTTAAAAAGATAGAAATGCCAGCCAAATCTATATCTCCGAAATGAATATAGCGATTGGGAATTATCTTTAGCCAGTTACACAAATCCTTCGATTGCGGATAACGGGACACGAAAAGAACTTTCATTCCTTCAAACAAGTACTTTTGGGCACGGATATGCTGGAAATTCTCTCCATTCTCTATACCCACTACTACAACATCTTCAGGAATACGGAAATATTCGTAATCCTGCATGAAAATAGAAGTGCCTTGCAAGGGAGAAAGAACACATGGTTCGCCATGAAAAGTAGCTTCTATAGGCGTATAACAATTGAGGAGAAAACCTTTGAACGTACGGGTATATCTCAATTTAGAGTCCCCCGCCTTCGCCACTTGCTCCGAACGCGACACTTCATCCGGACAGTTCTTCATCTCAATCCAATCTTCCAGCTCCATGCCGGAAGTATAATTCTGGGAGATGTAGATACGGCATCCTTCCGGGTCAATCATACGAAAACTACGCTTACTCCCTCGGGGAACAATAGTGATGATTCCCTCATCCATTAATCTATTTGCTATCAGTCCATCAAACTTTGTGTAAGGTATGAGCTCGCCGCCCAGCATTTTCATAACCAGCCTCGCCATTGCCAATGTAAATAAACTGCCACTCATTTTTCTATCTTATTATAGGTTAACAATGGGACAACCTGAGTATTTGACCGCCCGTCTTTACTCAATAAATAGGTATAACGATAGTCTTCCACATTGTAAGTAGTGGGAGAACTGTTTACCAACAAAATATTCCGGCAATTGGCAAAGTCCAAAATACCTTTCACATTGTTGGGGTGTAACTTGCCTATTTCATCCATCATACAATGGATTTTAAAGTCACCAAACTTACGTGACGCCTTTTCTTTGAACACATTAATCAGCATGATATTGACCATGGCTTTTACCAGAATATCCGTACCGTCAGAACCTACATTGGCAATCTTCTCCACCCATCCCGTGTCATTATCATTCTCTTTCACGCGGAACTCCAGTTTGAATGTATCGGCAAGCGCCAACCGCCTGCGTCCCGGCTCGTCGAGCAGGAATTTCATAAACGACAACAAATGCCGGACAGCCACCGCATTGACATCTTCACGGGAATCCTGCGAGAACAAATCAACCTTTCCCATATTATATTGGTTCTCATCGCTAAACCTTTTAATCTCCAGCAATAACTGCATCAGTTTATCGCTGCTCTGAAGCGGGCGAAGAGCTATTTCCTTTATTACTCCGGCAAAATTCCGCTTGACAAAATCGTCGTTGATATCCTTTATTGTTCTGTGTATCTCGCTTTCATTACGGGTCAGTTCTCCCACTTCCTGCGAAATCCGGCGGATTATATCCGTATACCGTTCACTGATATGTTTCTGATAATCGGAAATCTTATCATTATCCACAAACTCGCACAGATTGGAAGCGAAATCATAGTAATCCTGTTCTCCAACCAGTTCCGTACGGAAATGAAACGTGTTTTTTGACGAGAAGTTTCCATTGAACTGCGTCACCGCTTTCTTGAATTCTTCTGTTTTTCTGATAGTGGATACGATGAGCGACTTCAACTCTTCCACAATAACATCGCAATTTTTCCGAGTAGGCTTCTCTCCTATTTCTGTCACAGAAGGCGGACAGAAAGTTTCATCTTTCCGGAACATATCCACTTTATTCAATCCATCCTCCAATAAGTGTAATTCCTTGTTAATCCGGTCGAGGTGCTCGTCCGCCCCTTTTTTCTGAACCTGCAACTTCTCCTTTTTCAGAGCGAAACGTTCGTCCAATGCAACTAGCTTCGCATCCTGTTCTTTCTTCCGGCTTCGCGTAGCAGGTTCTTTATCAAACAGTTCCTCCTTGTCTCTTTCATAATAAAGAACTTGCGGGCGGGATTTACCTATATAATCTAATTCTTTATTTATTTCGGCAAGCCTGTTATCATACTTGCGGATAGTGACCGTATCAGCACCCTTTCCATTCAATTCATTCTCCTGCGCCTGCTTCAATTCCTTTTTCCGCTCCGCAGTTTGCTGTTTCATCCGCTCTATCTCTTGCTGAATGCCGGCAACAAACTCCTCCAGTTCCTTGCGGAGTTCCGTCCTGCTGTCATTATACACTTTCCGGCAGGCTTTCAACAGTTTTTCCCGTTCCGCCAAATGCTTCTCCTTCTCTCCTTCCGCCACATAAAGACGATGTCCGATTTCATTCAGTTGCGCCTGCAATTCTTCGGTACATCCTCTTTTCCATTCCTCTTCCTTCGTCTTCCATGAGGCGTAATCAGCCTGCAGGTTCTTCAATTTTGCAGGAATCTGCATTCGCTCGGCTTCCATCAGATGTTGTTCTTCCAAAATACTATGTATTTGCTTCGAATACTTCTTCTCCAAAGAAGAAACAGCTTCCCCCTCTTCTTCCGTCAGTCGGGTGAGACGGTCGGTACAGAGTTGCCGGGCTGCTTGTTGCCTGTCGCGCTCCTGCTTCATTTCCTCGGGAGTGCGGACAGAACGCTCGATTGCTGTCAGATTGAGTGAAACGCCGAACAAAGTAGCTTCCTTATTCACTAATTGAGGTTGCAGTTCATTGTTGTACAACACCAGTTCCTCATCCGCCACCTTGCCTATCGTCTCCTGCCAATCCGGTTTGTTCTTCTCCAGCCATTCACACAAAGAACCTTTTCGTTTCTCAATCAAGGCGTCCAATGTTTGCAACTGTTCTTCAATCGCGCTCCGTTCTTTACGAACGGTCTCCATCTTTGTCTGAAATTCCCATTTCAATTCTTTCACTTTCCATTCACACTCCTGTCTCAACTGCTTTATTTCTCCTTGCTGCTGACGGATGCCAAGTTCCAGTTCCTTGTCCTTTTTGCGCAGTTCGTTAATCCCATCTTCACAATCGGACATTTCCTTTTGATGGGGATGTTCGTATTTCACCTTTTGAAGTTTCAGGTTACACTGTGCCTGTTCGTCGCGCAACTGCCGGATACGATTATCCACAGTCTGCACTTTCTCTTCTTGCGTTACCCTTACTTTTTCTTCTTCCACACGAAGCTGTTGCATCAATTCCTCCTGCTTGCCGGCAATCTCCGCATTCCGAGCATTTATCCGTGCTCGCTGGCTATTCTCAAAAGTACGGAAATCAGCTTCCAGTTTCTCAAACAGCAATCGGTACTTGCTCAAGACATCCTCATAAGCCCTTGTCAGTTCTGATTTCATATTCCGGACTTGTTCAAGTTCCTGAATCAGTAATTCTTCGCAAGATACCCGTTTGATGATTTCTTCAATCTGCATCTGCTCGTAATGCAGACGTTTCTCACGTATCTTTTTGAGCAAATCGTTTATTATACCTATATCCCTAATCAAGCCATCACGCTCATTGGTGTACTTTTGTTGCAGTTCACCCATAAGCCGCAGCAACCGTTCACGTTCCGTCTCGGCTTTAGCCTGTTCTTCCTTCACTAACGGAATCTCATGCAAAGCCTGTTTCTCCGCAAAGTTAAGCTCCGCACGCCCTTCACCAATCTGCTTTTGAGTATAAATCAAGTCACGATAGGCGTTCATTACTTTCTCCGCCATCTTCCGGACAGGCACTTCTCCATTCTTGTTCTTTGTAAACCAAAGCATCACGTCCCTGTATTCCTGCTCGAATTCCTTTATCTGGCTACGATAGAAGTCCAAATCGACAGAGATATCCTCATCACTCATCGAACGGATAATGGTATCTTTTATAAAGTCAGCATCCAGTTTGGAATTTAAAAAGACGTTCTGTATCGTACGGGGAATATTCTGATATTTTGCACTTTCCACAATGGCAAACTTGCGGTAGGGTATCATTTCATGCTTGCGGTTATTACCGAAAACAATGTCCCGATACATTTCATAGCTAGTCACTTGTGCAGTAATCTGAATCTTCGAACCGATATGTTCGCGGATGCGTCCCCACTCGGAATGTACCACATTGTGTTCGTCAATGAACCAGTCCTGTTGGAATGGCGCATCAATAAAACGGAAAAACACCCGTCCCTGGGATTTGGCAGCTACCACACAATACGCCCCATTCTCCCGCATCACCTCATAGATAATGTAAGAATTGGCGTATGGAAAGTAAAAAGCATCGAAGCTTTTCTTCTCCTTCGGAATGCCTAGTCTTAGTTTGTCAGCATTATAAAAGAATAGGATGGCACGGAGCAGCGTACTCTTACCGACACCTTGCGTACCTATAAAATGTACGTTCCCATCCAACTTCACTTCCGCATACGGAATATGGGCACTGTTCAGAAAAATAATCTTATTCAGGTATCTCATCTTGCACCTCCTCTGAAATTGTGATACAATCAACCAAGTCCTCCATATAATGGAAAGCCGACAATACTTTATATGTCCCGTCAAGTTCGTTTTCTTTCTCTATCAGTCCTATACTCTCCAGTTCTTTCAGCAGTTTGCCGACAACTTCATCATATTTCTTCTTATCCGAGAACAGTTTGGTTGCCTTTTCTTTCAGTTCGATATCGCATCCTATCTGAATCTCAATATCAGCAGCACGAAACAGAAAGCCCGGGCCGAATGCCGAATGATAGGTTTTCAGGAAACTCAAGTAATCAATCCACTTCTGAATTGCTTCCAGTTTACGTTCCAAATCGACTTTCGATTCCTTGCGGGTAAAGTAGTAATAACCATCACCACCTTCCAGATAAAAACCGATGCCTTTGTAGTAATCATAATAATCGGGCAAATCTTCCTCAATGGCATCATACAAGCGTTTCACTTGGGTAGAGACACTATTGGAAGAAATGAATCCCCCTTTGCTAAGTATATTAAATATCTCTTCAGTATATTTCATAGTCATCTGTTTTTAGCATTCAGCATACATCATTTGGCATATATTAAAGGGTATTCCACTTCATCGGAGATTTCATAAGTATCCGTAAAGCGAAGTTCGTCGGCATACTGTGACGCCAATTGGCAGAAAAAGATTAATTTCTCTCCACGTGTCACCTCTTTCCGGTAGCGATAGTTCATCACAAAAGAGAACAGGTGGGTGCTGGACGCCATAAATGAATTATGCACTTCCTGCAAGTTTACGGTATCTATCATTTGCGACTGCCCATCCAGGTATCCTTCCGGAATGGCATCTGCCAGTTGTTTCATTCCTTTCGGAGAATTTTTCTGCCGCGCGACAAGTTTCTTCAAAATCTGAAAAGCCTCATCGGAAGTCCGTAGATTATCAATGGAAAGCTTGATGCGATAACCGACCTGCGGCTCCATCCAGACAGGATTTTTTTGTGCGGCAACAGAACGGATACTTGTATGTTCTTCCAACAAGAACTGGTCTTTCAAGTACTTCAACTTCTTTACTTTCTCAAAGATACGGTTCTGATAATCTATCAGATTCAGATAATGGATGATTTGTTTCTGGATTTCAATTAGGTTATGGTACGAGTCATTTAGCTGAAGTTTCACGTCACTAACTACATTCCGCATTTGTACGTCCATCGCCACCCGGAAGAAAACAGGCTGTCCGTAGTCTATCAATTCCTCACTTTTACGGATCAGCAGAGCAATATTATTCCGTTTCTCATCGAGGCGGACAAGTTTGGTTTTCTTTATCTTATAATTCGGTTCGTTCTTATAAGTATTATCCATGTTCCTTTTCAAGTCCATCACATTGCGGACTGTAGTCAGAGCGATGTTTTTCAGGCAGCGTTTCACTTCACGCTGGTAGTTGTATTTACGTTGTTCGTTATTCTCTTTCAAGTAATAGTCAATGTTTTCATTCAGTCGTGTCAGGTAATCCTGCACGAAAGATACATTGATTTCTTCATTTACTTCGAGTACATCTTCAAAGAATTTCAGATAAATATCCTCCATTTCAAGGAAGTCGCCAGTGTCCCGGATAACTCCATAGTCTATCAGATAGCGGATACGCTCTTCTTTGTACTCTGTCATTTCAAGCGCATAATCATAACGGAACGAAAGAGATTTCCGTTTAGCAAACATTTCTTTCAAGAGTTCTTTCTCTCGGTCGAGACTCTTGACCAGTTCTTCTATGGAACGAAAAGTACTCATCTAATTCACTGTTCTTCCAAATTCATAATATGTCTCATTGCAGGATATTCTTCCACAATCGTCCTTTTCTTAATTATTTCTTCCACAACACTTTTTATACTTCTTCCCGCTTCCACAGGGACAAGGATCGTTCCTTCCGACCGTGTGTCCGGAAGGCATGCCACGAAACAGATTGTCTATCCTTGCCTGCATTTCCGGAGTAATGTCCATACCGGCAGCTTCCATATTGGGACCTGCAACAATGCGGGGAGGATTCTTTTTTAATTTGTCTTTTTCAAATAAAACGAATGCTTCATCCGAAGAATAACCTTTCAAGAACCAACGGGGACAATGATTCACATAATCCATAAATAGTTCAATGGCCTCTTGCAGTTCCTGCATGGAAGAAAGTTTGTGGCTAATCATTGAAGTAATAATAGACATTGAATTTTCTTCCGTTTGAGCAGTAAACCACAAATATGCCAAACTGCTATTCGCTTTTTCCTCCGTATATCCCAGTTTCTTCATCATATACTCCTTCAATTCATCCCAACACGGATTAGGAATGATACTCAATGGCATCATGCCCGCTGAAAAGGCTTCCTCTTTAGAAAACTTCTTCCTGTCCGGTATATCACGGCGCAGATACAATTGCTCCTCCAAAGATTCAAAATCATCCAAAAAAGGAGACTCTATGTAAAGGTTTGTATTATAACCATCTTCCACTTCAAAGGTTAGTCGCTGTATCAATGCCGAATTAGCCAAACTGTCAGCTATTTCTTCTTTTGTCACTGAATGCTGCAAATAGCCTACCAGTATATACAATAAGTCCGAATAAGAGAGAAAACCATATAAATTTACGATTCCACAGGCATACTGTTCTATCATAAAACGAACAGATTGCTTTTGGGAAGTCAACAGTTCATTCAGATAAGGAGCTACTGCCTCACGCAATTCATCGCAGATCATATAACGGACTTTACTCTCATCCATGTGACTACAGTCCGTTGCTATGAAAGAAAGAGTTTCCAAAGTAGTCACCAAAAAAGAATTTGTACATTCTACGTAACTACCAGATCCCGCTTTCACTAACTTATCAAGTAATGCCAGTTCATAATGCGTCAACCGGGAAAGCCACATTTCAGGACAGGTCAAAACAGCTTCTGCAAAATAAGTTACATACTCATCCTTGTGCAACTTGGTAGGAACAGGTAAAAGCAAAATTTTCGCCATCCTCTTTAATTCCTCTTTTGTATTCATCTTCAAGCCATCCACCAATTTCAATGACGGCTGAAACAATTCCGACTGACATTTTAACATAATATCTATTCACTTATTGATTAATTCACAAAAGTAGGAATTTCTTATCCGACATCACTATTTTTGAATGAGAATTTGCAAAGGCAATTACTATTTATACCTTTGTGACTTCAATAGAGAATGTGATTTCAATAGAGAATTAGTAACCCGTTAAAAGAGGAAATTGATTATGCGTTCATTCATAGTGCTTCTTTGTTTAGTACCCACCCTCCTGCTTGCCCAACAAAGCAAACTTGAAACACAGTTGAAACAGGCAATCAAAGATAAGAAAGCTGAAATAGGGATTGCCGTTATTATTAACGGAAAAGATACAGTAACTGTCAATAATGACATTCACTACCCGTTGATGAGCGTATTCAAGTTTCATCAGGCGTTGGCATTGGCCGATTATATGGGAAAGAAAAAACAATCACTGGACACCCGGTTGCCAATCAAAAAATCAGATTTAAAGCCAGATACTTACAGTCCGCTGCGAGATAAATATCCGCAAGGGGGAATTGAAATGAGCATTGCCGACCTGTTAAGATACACACTTCAGCAGAGCGATAACAATGCTTGCGATATTCTTTTCAACTATCAAGGTGGTCCGGAAGCTGTGAATAGGTATATCCATTCATTAGGAGTTCGGGAATGTGCCATCGTTGGAACAGAAACGGCGATGCACAAAGACTTGAATCTATGTTATCAAAACTGGACCACTCCGTTAGCTGCTGCCGAATTATTGGAGATATTCCACAAGAAACCTTTGTTTGCAAAAGTGTACAAAGACTTTATATATCAGACAATGGTGGAATGTCAAACCGGGCAAGACCGTTTGGTTGCTCCGTTGCTTGATAAAAAAGTAACCGTAGGTCACAAAACCGGAACGGGAGACCGGAATGCGAAAGGACAACAGATTGGTTGTAACGACATCGGTTTCGTTCTTTTACCCGATGGACGTATTTATAGCATAGCTGTCTTCGTGAAGGATTCTGAAGAAAACAGTCAGGCGAACAGTAAGATTATCGCCGATATTTCCCGCATCGTTTACGAATACGTAATACAGCATTAAGAGCGACACAAAACACGTTCGGTGCGAATCAGGATTGAAACAAAGTAAAAAGTAATAGGAATAAAAAAACATTTATATGAAACTGCATCATATTGCCATTTGGACCTTCCGGCTGGAAGAATTAAAAGAATTTTATGTCCGCTTCTTCGGAGGAAAAAGCAACGAGAAATACATTAATCCCAAAAAAGGATTTGAGTCATACTTTATTTCTTTCGGAGAGGGAACTGACTTGGAACTCATGAGTCGTACAGACGTACAAAACACACCCATTGAAGAAAACAGGGTCGGACTAACACACTTTGCTTTCACCTTTCCCAGCCAGAAAGAAGTATTACGTTTCACCGAACAGATGCGTTCGGAAGGATATACCATCGCCGGTGAACCGCGTACTTCGGGAGACGGATACTTTGAAAGTGTTGTGCTCGATCCTGATGGAAATCGGATTGAATGTGTATATCAGGAAATAACAGGAGGAGGAGAAGGAAAAGGGGAAGGAAAAACAGAAACAGCAATCGGAACTGAAACTGAAGTTGGACCGGAAGCTGAAGCTAGACCAAACACTGAAACAGAAAGTATTCATTCCGTAACGCTCGATACAGAACGCTTGCTTCTCCGCCCTTTTGAAGAAGAAGACGCAGAAGCATTTTTCGCCTGTTGCCAAAACCCGAATTTGGGGAACAATGCCGGATGGCCGCCCCACCGGACATTGGAAGAGTCCCGCCGTATACTCCATTCCACATTTATTAATCAGGAGGGTATATGGGCAATGATACTAAAAGAAACGCAACAACTGATCGGTTCCGTAGGAATCATCCCCGATCCCAAACGGGAAAACCCACAAGTGAGAATGTTGGGTTATTGGCTCGACGAGACTTATTGGGGCAAAGGATATATGACTGAAGCAGTGCAAGGCGTTCTCAAATACGGTTTTGAAAAGTTGAAACTAAGCCTCATCACTGCCACTTGTTATCCACATAATAAACGTTCGCAGAAAGTCCTGAAAAAGAACGGTTTCATCTATGAAGGAACCCTCCATCAGGCAGAACTGACTTACAACGGAAATATCTACGACCACCAGTGTTATTATCTCCCCGGCATCTCCCAACCTACTCCGGAAGATTATGAAGAAATCCTCCATGTATGGGAAACGTCCGTCCGTCACACGCATGATTTCCTGACGGAAGAAGATATCCAGTTTTACAAACCACTGATGCGGGAACATTATCTACCAGTCGTTGAACTTTTTGTTATCCGCAATGCCAACGGAAAGATTGTCGCTTTCATGGGACTAAGCGACGAACTGATCGAAATGTTGTTTGTACACCCTGACGAGCAGGGAAAAGGATACGGCAAACGATTAATAGAATACGCAAGAGACAAAAAACAGATGGATAAAGTAGATGTCAACGAACAGAATGAAAAGGCACTCCAATTCTATCTCCATCTGGGATTCCAGATCATTGGCAGAGATGAAACGGACAGCATGGGTAAACCTTTCCCCATTCTTCATTTACAACTGCCGGAAGCCAATCCCGGTAACAGAAATTAATCTCAAACAAACATCAGTTGAGTAAGTGCCCCCAAGCAATTGTTGAGCTAATTTAATGATAAAAGAAAAGAAACATGAACCTACGTGCCAGATTATCCGAACGTGTACACATTGAAGATATCAGAGAAGTACTTCATTTCATACAGGACGACGAGCGTCTTAGAGAAGAAATCTACCAACTGATATTCGACGAAGATCACATTGTTTCCTATCAGGCACTGTGGGTATGTACCCATTTCTCCAAAGCAGATGTAGAATGGTTGAGCCAACGACAGGACGAGTTGATTGATGCCGCCATGACCTGTCCACATTCGGGAAAGCGGAGAATGATCCTGAACCTGATATGCCAGCAACCTGCCGCCGACCCGCCACGAGTGGATTTCCTCGATTTCTGCATGGAACACATGATATCACGTGAAGAACCAGCCGGTGTGCAATCTCTCTGCATGAAACTGGCTTATCAACTGACGCGCTCCATCCCGGAACTGCAACAGGAATTACGTACCATGCTGGAAATCATGGAACCGGACTTACTAGTTCCTGCCATCCGCTCTGTACGAAGAAACACCCTAAAGGCTATGAGAGCAAAGAAAAATTGATTGTTTTATCACTTTCATTTCAATAAGTACAAATACGTATTTAGCTGTCAAATAAGAATATACCTATCAATCAGAGTATATTCAGATGGAATATTTGAGATATACCCGTCACTGAAATCTGAATACCGATACAGAAAGTAAAAAAGGCTACGAGCTTATTAATGATTTGATTTCCCACAGGTCCCAATTTCTGAATGAACCTCTGTCCTTGCGA
Source organism: Bacteroides sp. AM16-13 (assembly GCF_003602705.1). Lineage (NCBI taxonomy): Bacteria > Pseudomonadati > Bacteroidota > Bacteroidia > Bacteroidales > Bacteroidaceae > Bacteroides > Bacteroides sp. AM16-13. The sequence continues at coordinate 27,847 of NZ_QTLK01000035.1, read as the reverse complement.
AAGAAACACATAGAAGATAGCCGCCATACAGATAATGACAAGCGCAATGACCAAATAATTAATTCCGGTTTGCAATAGTTTGCCTTTGACACTGGCGGACGCCATCAAAGTAAAGATGACCGATATGCTACCCGGTCCGATACTGATAGGAAACGTGATGGGATAAAAAATCTTCTGTTCGATATTCTTCCATCTGAAACCATCTACATTCTGACTGGCTTCTCCTTTATCAGTAGAACCCGAATCGCCCAACAACTCCATTGCCGTCTTACAGATCAGTATTCCACCTCCCAACTGAATAACGGGAATAGCCAAACCGAAAATCAATAGAAACAGATGCCCTATCACCAACGTCCCTACACCAATCATTATAAAATTGAACGTCAGTTTCTGAATAGCCGCTTTCCGCTGTTGAGGATCGAGATCTGTAAAAAATCCATTGACAACAAAACCGTTTCCCAGAGGATTTATCACCGGAAAAAGCGCCATAAACGATGACGAAAATATAATGAGAAGATTACTTAATGACATAATACCTGTTTTTTTGATACTTTATTAATATCTGATACTTATCTAAAACATAAATGGAACGTTATTGTTTTGAGAATATGTTTTTGCGGAATGAATTCGCATCCGTTGGATTCCCTGTAAAAGCAGCTTATAATAAACCTTTAACTAGAAATTAAAATTATGTGTACAAGAGTCGTTTATTCGGGAAAGAATGGAATGGTGGCAACCGGCCGGTCTATGGATTGGAAAACAGAAATGCACAGTAATCTTTGGGTATTTCCCAAAGGTATGGAAAGAAATGGAGAAACGGGAAGCAACTCTTTGAAATGGACTTCCAAGTATGGCAGTGTGGTAACTTCGGCTTTCGAGATTGCCAGCACAGACGGGATGAATGAGAAAGGTTTGGTAGCCAATCTATTATGGTTGCCCGAAGCAGAATATCCGATCAGGGATCAAAGCAAACCGGGACTTGCCATTACTGCATGGGTGCAATATATGCTGGATAACTTCGCCACCGTAGACGAGGCCGTGGCCGCCATTGATGAAAATACTTTTCAAGTAGTATCGGATATGATGCCGGATGGCTCCCGCCTGGCAACCCTACACTTATCCATTTCTGATGCAACAGGTGATTGTGCGATATTCGAATATATCGGTGGAAAGCTGACTGTCTACCACAGCAAGGAATACAAAGTGATGACCAACTCCCCAACCTACAACAAGCAACTGGCACTGAACGAGTACTGGAAATCAATAGGCGGATTGAGTTTCCTGCCCGGAACCAACCGTCCATCCGACCGTTTTGCAAGAGCCAGTTTTTATATCAATGCCCTGCCCCAAACAGATGATGTGAGAATAGCCATAGCAAGCGTATTCAGCGTTATCCGAAACACTTCTGTTCCTTATGGCATCTCTACTCCCGAATTTCCGGAGATTTCCACCACACAATGGAGAACGGTATCGGATAGTAAAGATCTGCTCTATTTCTTCGAATCGAGCCTGACTCCCAATACGTTCTGGGTAAATCTTCGGGAAATCGACTTGTCAGAAGGGGCTCCGGTACTCAAATTATCTATCGCCAATGGTGAAACTTATCACGGAAATGCAACCAAAGACTTTAAACCGGCACAGCCGTTCAGATTCATGGGAGTAAAGGGGTAAACGGGAATGTACATAAACTTATCCTTACTGATAGCCCAAATAAAAATCGTTGTAGGTATTCACGAGAAGTCAACGTCAGCCCCCTGATTGACGTGGAGAAAATTAATACAGAAAAGACTGATATATAAGAGATTGATGCTGAAAAGAAATAGTGACGGTATCCGCTTGCGATAGTGACGGTATCGTTGTCATATACCGTCACTATCCTTATCGGATACCGTCACTATCACAAGTAGATAGAATCTGTGTCTTTTTCAGCTTATTATTAATTGAAATAATAAAGGAACACAGCAATTCCTTCCAGCGCCTTCTTTGGTTGGTCTTTTATTTCGATAGCAAACTTGATTTCCGCTTTTGCCACACCACGCAGATTAGTCAGCGAGTGCAAAGTAGTCACCAGACGGATGCTCTGTCCTGACAATACAGCCTGACCGAATTTCATTTTGTCCATACCGTAATTAATCATCATTTTTAGGTTATTCACCTGGATAATCTGATTCCACAAATAAGGAAGCATGGATAATGTCAGGTAGCCGTGAGCAATCGTGCTATGATAAGGGCTGTCTACTTTAGCACGTTCCGTATCTACATGAATCCATTGATGATCCAGCGTTGCATCAGCAAAAAGATTGATACGTTCCTGCGAGAGTTCCACATAATCGGAAACACCTATCTGTTGGCCTACTAGTTTTTCGAATTCTTCGTACGAATTGATAATTACTTTTTCCATAAGTCTTATCGTTTTTATGGGGGTTATTTACTATTAAATTGGGGACAAAAATAGGAAAAATAAACTGATATGCCACCAAATTTATAAATAAAAGCAAGGAATGAAGTATTTAGGTATGTTTTACAAACCGGAAACCTGTTTCAGTGCTTCTGTCAGAATACTGTACCCCTTACCATTCAAATGTAAATCGTCGAGAGTCAACTCCGGATTCAGCCTGCCATCCTGCAATAAACGATTGAATACGTCCAGATAGACAATATCCGTTCCCTGCAATTTTTCGTGTATCTTCCGGTTAAGGATCTGGATAAATTTATTCACAGCCGTACTGTAATCATCATAATCATTACGCGGAAAAATACAGAAAAGATATGTTTTCAGTGAAGGAACGGCAAGAACCGCTTTTACATAACGCTCTACATATTCATCTATATTTTCATCGTTCAACTGATAAATATCATTGGTTCCGAATTGAACAACGACCTGGCAATCGGAAGTGTCTACCGCAAAAGACTCCACATAGGCCAGCCCTTCACCGGGAGCACCATAGTTCAGACATTCCCATTGTGGGAAATAGATATCCAGTGCCCAAAAAGCCATGTGACTGTTGCCAAGAAAGGCAAATTTTGGTTTTTCTTCTATCCTATCCATACAAATTCATTCAAACGTCCACGTTATCTCACTCAAACTCTCAAACAAATATAGAATAAAATTCGCGGATTTACGTTACTTTTGCAAAGGTAATCACATTCATTCATATATATAAACCGATGATACATTTTTTCAAGAAACCCGTTTCTCACCTTGCGTTGCCGGAGAAATTCACTTATCCTTTCCATTATACCCCTCATCCATTGTGTGTGTTGGCTGCGGAAGAAGTGAAAGCATATATTGCAAGCCGGAAAGAATGGCAAGAGGAATTAGCTTCCGGAAAGATGTTTGGAGTGTTGATTGTGCAAACGGACAACGGAATAACAAACAACGAAGAAAATCAGATTGGTTATCTTGCAGCTTTCTCCGGCAATCTGGACGGAAAGAATCTGCATCCTTATTTCGTTCCTCCTGTTTATGACCTATTACAACCGGAGGGATTCTTCAAAATCGAAGAAGAACAGATTTCTGCCATTAATATCCGTATTCGTGAATTGGAAAACAGTAGTTCTTATCTCGATTCAAAAGAGAAATGGAAGATAGAAACGGAACAGGCTAAAGCTGTTTTGAATCAAGCAAAAGCGGAGCTTAAAATGGCAAAGGAGGCGAGAAAGATTCGCCGCCAGTCATCTCCCGAGCTTTCCGGAGAAGAACAAACCTCCCTGATTCGGGAAAGCCAATACCAAAAGGCGGAATACAAACGACTGGAAAAGGAATGGAAGAAACGATTGGAAGAGCTCGAAACGGAAGTCAGGCACTTCGATATTGAAATAGAGCGATTGAAAACCGAACGAAAAGAACGTTCGGCAGCTTTACAAAGAAAATTATTCGAGCAGTTCCGGATGCTAAACGCCCAAGGAGAGGTGAAAGACTTATATACTATTTTTGAGCAAACGGTTCAGAAAGTTCCTCCTGCCGGTGCGGGTGAATGTGCTTTGCCTAAGTTATTGCAATATGCGTATCTTCATCAATTAAAGCCATTAGCTATGGCTGAATTCTGGTGGGGCGACTCTCCTAAAAACGAAATCCGGCATCACGGATATTATTATCCTTCCTGCAAAGGAAAGTGCGAACCGATTCTGCAACACATGTTGCAAGGATTGGAGGTAGACGAAAATCCACTGCTGAATCCTGTTCATGAAGAGGAAGAACTAGAAATCGTGTTTGAAGATGAATGGTTGCTGGTAGTCAATAAACCGGCAGGGATGTTGTCCGTTCCAGGAAAAGCAGAGGACAGAGATTCAGTCTATCATCGTTTGAAGAAGAAATATCCCGAGGCTACCGGCCCCATGATTGTACATCGGCTCGATATGGCTACTTCAGGATTATTACTCGTTGCCAAAACAAAAGAGGTACATCAGGATTTACAGGCACAATTTGCAAATAGAAGTATCAAGAAACGCTATATGGCTGTGCTGGATGGGACGATAATAAAAACAGAGAAGGAGACAAAGCCAATAGCAGAGAAAGCTATATTACTAGCAAAGGAAACTGTATCAACGAAAAAAACAGCAAAAGCAGAAAGAACAGGAAATACAGGAAGAATCGAACTCCCTCTTTGTCTGAATCCTCTCGACCGTCCTCGGCAAATGGTCAGTAGAGAACACGGGAAAGAGGCGATTACAGAATATCAGATCATCAGTGAGTCTGAAAGAATTACCAGTGAATCTGAAAACACTTTCAACGAATCAAACAGGATTGAATCAGAAAGGAGTATCAATGAGTCAAGAAAATACACCCGGATTGTCTTCTATCCATTGACCGGACGAACACATCAGTTACGAGTACACGCAGCTCATCCGGAAGGCTTGGGATGCCCCATACTTGGAGACGAACTCTACGGAAAGAAAGCAGACAGACTATACCTCCATGCCGAATATATAGAGTTCCGCCATCCCATATACGGAGACATTCTCTGCATACAGAAAGAGGCCGATTTCCATAAAAAATATGATTAAGCCATGAACCAAATTCTTTTTGAAATGTATATAGGGGTAATTACTAATTTTCAAAAAGAACCTGACTATGGACATCAAATTCCGCATTACAAAGTATTTAGCCGTATCTGCTTTAGCAATGCTGCTACTGGGAGCCTGCTCCAAAAACAATATCTACATCAACTATCCTGACGAAGAAAACAACGGAGGTTCATCCGGCTCCGGCAATGATGATAACAACGGTAACCCGGCCAAAGAGAATGCGCTGATTACTTTCAGTGCTTCCGTAGAAGGACGAAACATCACACGAGCCATGTCCCCCATGGGAAAAGGACTTCAAAGCTGGTTGTGTGCCTATACAGCCAACACATCGAACAATATCACAGGCGCTCCCGTTGCTCAAGGCAACTATGTCACCTCCTCCCCCGGTGTGCTGACAGGAAATCTAGGATATAAAATGTATTTGAGCAATGCTATCTATAGCTTTTATGCCGTATCATGCAATTCCACCAGCCCGGCGCCTACTTTCACCAACGGACTATCCGAACCTTTATCCAACGGAGTAGATTATCTTTGGTGGCACGCGGTTCATCAGGACATCGCCAGTTCACAGGTAAACATCCCCATAACCTACCAACACGCAGCCACGCAAGTAGTTGTAGCGATCGCCGGAGGAGAAAATATCACTTTAAACAAGATACTTTCCGCTACCATCACCCCGCCGAAACCGGGCGCAATCATGGACTTGTCAACAGGTATCATCACTTCGGAAGTCAGCTATGACAAAGCAGCCGATATGGGAATCAACGACTTCACCGTACAATATATCATGCTACCCGTAAAGAGCTCCTCTCCCATGACCTTGACACTGGAGCTGATGGTAAACGGAGAAAGCTTTTCACGTACCTACACCACTCCGCTCACTCCACCCAACAACCTCCTGTCAGCCGGAAATTCATACCTTTTCCGGGCAGTTATCAATGAAAACTCCATCTCATTCGCCAATGTCAGTGTGAAAGAATGGACAGAGGTAGACGAAAGCGGAAACCCGCTATACCCTGTACAAGATTAAAATATCCGAAATAAAATCAAAGCAAACCAGGTTACGCAAGCCACAAACCGGGTTATGCAAACTGCAAACCGGGTTATGTAAACTGCAAGTCGGGTTACGCAAGCCACAAACCAGCAATCATGCCACCGTTTGCGTAACCTGACTATTCGTAAATACCTGCTTCTTCAACCTGCGATAAACGTAGATAAAGGCCGGCACGAGGAATAAGTCTGCCGCTATCCAAGCCATCGGATCACCGTAGCAGACAGCAATAAAACCGAATACCGGTACGGCATAGAGACTGACAAGAATACGAGCAATCATCTCCGCCACTCCAGAGAACATGGCAAGATTGGTAAAGCCTACTCCCTGAATGGTATAACGCAAGATGCACAACAAACCAAGCATTGGGAAGAACATACAGGAGACATGCAGGAACAACTCCGTATCCAGCAGAATTTCCGTTTCCGACGGGTCTACGAAGATCAACGCGAAATATTTAGCCCCTATCATCAGAAGAAGGAACGTGAAAGCCGCATAAATAATCATCATCAGAGCACTAGCCTTGATTCCCAACCAAATACGTTCCGGTTTACCCGCTCCGTAATTCTGTCCGCTATATGTAGCCATCGCAATGCCCAAACTCTCGAACGTACAGATAAAGAACATCTTGATGCGCATAGCAGACGTAAAGGCTGCCACACACGCCGTTCCCAAGGCATTATTCGCACTCTGAAGCATGATGCTGCCGATAGCCGTGATAGAAAACTGCAATCCCATAGGCACACCGATGTAGAGCAGCGTCTTAGCCAGTTTCGACTGGAACCGGCGCTCTTTCGGAGTACCCTGCAATATTTCAAACTTCCGGTACATATAAATGTAGCAGAGAACAGCCGACAATCCTTGCGAAAAGACAGTAGCAATAGCAGCTCCCGCCACTCCCCAGTCAAGTACCAGAATACAGAACAAGTCGAGAATGATATTCAGAACAGCCGCAAACAACAGAAACCAGAAAGGCGTCTTACTGTCTCCCAACGCACGGATAATGCTCGAAAGAAGATTATAGAAAAACGTACACGGCACACCGATGAAAGTGACAAGCAAGTAAGCATAAGCTCCTTCAAAAATATTCTCCGGCGTACGCATGATCCGAAGAATATCCTCACATAAAATACAGGTGAGAAGTGCAATTACCACCGACATTCCCGCAGCCAGTTTCAGACTGACAGCCACATAACTGCGCATCGTACTGTAATCCCGCGCCCCAAACTTCTGCGCAACGGGTATTCCGAACCCTCCGCAACATCCATTGCAGAACCCGAGAATGAGAAATACCACTGACGTGCTGGCTCCAACAGAAGCTAACGCGTTTATTCCCAAGAACTTTCCTACAATTGCAGCATCAACAAGCGAATACGTTTGTTGCAACAGATTGCCAAGTAAAAGCGGCAGTGTAAACTTTAAAATGAGAGGTAATGCCGGCCCTGCCGTCATTTCTTTAGAAGTTGCCATACGTCTATGTTCTAAAATTGGGCGCAAAGATACGGAATATTCAACGAATTAATCCTTGTTTCCCGTCCCTCTTTTAGTTGACATAAATCAAAAAATTGTGATTAAACACTAAACAGTTAATCATTTAACAAGTCGTTTAGGCGAACCATGCCACGAACAACCCAGACAGAAAACCTCTGTCAAGTCGAACCCTTCCATCGAATCTTCCGGATATTTGGGAACGACTTCACCATTTTCGAGCACATAAACCAACAGCCTTTCACCCTGTTCATTCTTCACATACATGGCTGCAATCTTGCATTGCGGACATAATAACTTTTTCATGCCGCAAAGATACAGATTGTTTCCGTCATCCACAAGCTCTTCAGAAGATGTTTCAAAAAGCCTGTTCATGATTTACCATCAGAAAAGAAAATACCCACCAGAAAGATACATTTTAACAAAATACGCCTGTGATTCTGCATAATCTTCGCTATCTTTGTCAATCCAAAGTGTAAAGAAGAAAGAGATGAAGGTATCACGCATCGCACACGAAAAGAAAACAGTAGAGTTAATGATCCGCCTCTATTGTCGGAAAAAAGAAAAAAACAAGATTCTTTGTACCGACTGTGAAGAGTTGCTTCGCTATGCACATGCCCGTCTCGACCGTTGTCCGTTTGGAGAGAAAAAGGGTGCATGCAAAGAGTGCACGGTACATTGTTACAAGCCTGTCCTGCGCGAACGAATGCGACAGGTAATGCGTTTTTCCGGACCGAGAATGTTGTTCTATGCACCCTGGCAAACCATACGACATTTATTGAACCTATAACTTACTAAAAAAAATCAGTAATGAAAAAAGCCATTATCATAGGGGCCACCTCCGGTATCGGACAAGAAGTTGCAAAATGCCTGTTACTGGAAGGCTGGAAAATAGGAGTAGCCGGCAGACGGCAATCTTCTCTCGAAAACCTGCAACGGGCAGCACCGGATCAAATTCAAATCCAAGCATTAGACGTAACCCAAGAGGATGCAAGCGAAAAGCTGAATCTGCTCATCGACAAACTAGGCGGCATGGATTTGTTTCTTCTTAGTTCCGGCATCGGTTTCCAGAATATGGACCTGAACATGGAAGTAGAATTGAACACAGCACACACCAATGTAGCAGGCTTTATCCGGATGGTAGATACCGCTTTCATGTACTTCAAGAAAAACGGAGGCGGACACCTCGCCGTTATCAGTTCCATTGCCGGAACGAAAGGGCTCGGAGTTGCTCCTGCCTATTCCGCCACCAAACGTTTTCAAAACACTTATATAGATGCGCTCGAACAACTGTCACACCTGCAAAAGCTACATATCCGTTTTACCGATATTCGTCCCGGATTTGTAGCCACCGATTTACTGAATGACGGAAAGCATTATCCACTGCTGATGGATGCCGCCGAAGTGGGCCGACATATCTCCTGGTCGCTGAAGCGCAAACAACGGGTAGCAGTAATCGACTGGCGTTACCGGATTCTGGTGTTTTTCTGGAAAATGATTCCCCGCTGGATGTGGAAACGCCTGCCGGTAAAAACAAATTAACCCCAAAAGTGAACAAGCCGGGAAATGAACAGGTAATTAGCAAGATCAGATAACTCCTATTCCAATAATTCTACCTATATTTGTCCTGTAACATAAACTTATAATCTAACAAAAAAAGATGGAACAAAAAATTTGTCAGAGTTGCGGTATGCCGATAGACGACTCAACTTTTGGAAAAGAAGCAGACGGTAGCAAGAATCAGGATTATTGCCACTATTGCTATGCGGACGGACATTTCACGAAAGAGTGTACGATGGACGAAATGATCGAACTCAACCTGAATTACCTCGATGAGTTTAATAAAGACTCGGAAGTGAAATACACGGTGGAAGAAGCACGTAAAACGATGAAAGAGTTCTTCCCCCAGTTGAAGAGATGGAAATAATCAATCATGAATATAGAAATGTGTCGAAAATAACCTAAAACCATATCTCGACACATTTTTACATTCTAAAGCTTTTTCACTGAAATCAATCACTATTGCCATTCAGTTCCGGATGGCGTTCCAACCACTTCACTGCGTAAGAACAGGTGGCTTTCGGTTTCATTCCGTTGGCTATTGCGTAGTCGTACGCAGCTTTCACCAATGCAGCGGCTATTCCGCGACCTTCTATCGGGCGGGGCACGATGGTATGAATGATGTCGAGAGAATCACCTAAGAGGCGATATTGCACAAAGGCGGTACGACCGTCTACTTCTGTCTTAAACAAATGCTGTTCGGGCTGATGAATAATTTCGTAATCCATAATCTATATTGTTTTAAAGTTCATTATTGTTTTAAGTACTCTTGCCTAATAATTATCTATTATCAGGCACGGATTTTACGTTTTTTTTCAAAATGACGCATAGATAAAGCAACAGTGTTCATCAGCGTAATTCGTGCCTAGATTTATTATATAAACTAATTATGAAAGCATATTTATAATCAAAATTGTTCTATCCATTGCAACCGGTTGGTATCGTAACCGCGGCGTTCGGCAGCGGTGACGAGTTTCTTTTTGATTTCCTCGGGCAGTTGCGGCGCGCGGCTTAGTATCCAAAGATATTTATCGGTGCTGCTGCCTACAAGGGCATAGTTGTAATTCTCTTCATCCAGCTCCAATATGTAATAATCAGAGTAGAAATTAAGGAAGAAAGAGACTTTCAGTTTACCCGGTTGCGCGGGATCGGGTATCTTGGCGTGTCCGTTGGCAGTCTTGCAGATATCATAAGGAGAATTGCGCTTGCACCCCCGGTTCTCCACACGAATCGTACCGTCGGGACGAAGCGTGTAAGTGGCCGTGACATCTACCAGCCCGTGTTCAAAACGGTTCTCGTAGCGGGCTATTTCGTACCAAAGTCCCATATATCGATTCAGGTCGAGAGAGGGGACCGTGGTGTGATCCGTACCTTTAAAAAGACGTTCGACAGTAGGGATGGAAAAACGGAACCCGGCTTCCGTCAGACGTGTCGGGCGGACTTTCTGACCGGCTGTAAGGAAAGAAGCCGCTTCACCGTAAAATATACGGAAAGCCCGCTGCGGAGCAACAATCGTTGTCCATGCCTGATAAGCTTTTCCCATCTCACGGGTAAAAGAATATTGCGAAATCTGTTGCGGAGCGACCAGATTATACACACCCCGCGTTTCTTCATGGGCAATAAAAAACTCCATGGCACGGCAAAGGTCGTGCATGGCTATCCACGGGAAAGACTGGGTGCCGGGACCGATGGCGGTAGCTACCTTCGTGGCTTGCAAAGGACGAAGCATCTGCTGCATCGCTCCCCCATCCGGAGAAAGCACTACGCCAAAGCGTGTAATGACGAGCCGGGTAGGTTGGGGACAGTGTTTGGCTTCTTTCTCCCATGCATAACAGAGATCGGAAAGAAAACCGTCGCCGCGGGTACGGGTATATTCGTCCGCTTCCACTTCCGGAGGATAATAGCCCACGGCAGAAGCTGAAATCATCAGTTTCGGTTTTGTCTTGACGGCATTTAACGCACGGATAATACGGTGCGTTACCACAATGCGGCTGTTGAACAATTCCTGTTTGTACTCCGGTGTCCAACGCTTATTGATGGGTGCGCCAGCCAGGTTGATGATTACGTCGCAATGCGTCAATGTCTGAATCAAATGTCCGGACATACCTTCGCGGAACATCGATCTTCCCAAGGGAATAATCCGGTGTCCGCCCTTTTCTGTGAGATAATTGGAAAGATGTTTACCTATATATCCGGTAGCTCCGGTCATTGCTATATTCATCTTGATTCATTATTTATTTTAACTCTACTAGAAAAACGTATAAAATGCAAGAAAAGTTCTTTGAAAAAAACAAAATGGGGCTATCTTTGCAAGGCAGACTTTAATACTGAAAGAAAAAAATCTCTGAACAGACTGACAAAGAGAGAGAAAATTTGTTCTATCAAATAAAGGAGACGATGAACGGCATCTACAAACAGGGCGGACGGAATACAGAAAGCGATCTGTTTGGAGAGAATGGCAAGTATGTGAACAGTCCGACAAAGTCTGAACAAGAAACTGAATGGTATTAACTGAAATAATGAAATAAATAAATGAAGAAACAAACTAAAATCAACTATATTCTTACGCTCATATTAGTATTTTGCATCGGCGCATCCATTCCTGTATTGACAGGCAGCAGCCAGGTGACCGAACAACATTCCGCCAAATCGGAAGTTCCTTATTGCGTCACCTCGCCCACCGTTCCCGCCCAGGTTACTTTTGACGGAGAAACCATTGACCTCCGCCGCTATGACCGCCGCGAACGGATGGATCGTGAGATGATGGCTTTCACCTATATGCATTCCACCACCATGCTACTGATAAAACGTGCCAACCGATACTTCCCCATCATAGAACCGATACTGAAAGCCAACGGCATCCCCGACGACTTCAAATACCTGATGGTAATCGAAAGTAACCTGAACAACATCGCCCGCTCTCCGGCAGGAGCAGCAGGACTGTGGCAGTTTATGCCCGCCACCGGACGGGAATTCGGACTGGAAGTGAACGACAACGTAGACGAACGCTACCACATTGAAAAAGCAACCGTAGCCGCCTGCAAATATTTCAAACAAGCGTATGCCAAATATGGAGACTGGATGGCTGTCTCCGCCGCCTACAATGCCGGGCAGGGACGTATCTCCTCCCAACTCGACAAACAACTGGCAAGTCATGCCATGGACTTATGGCTGGTAGAAGAAACTTCCCGCTATATGTTCCGCATATTGGCAGCCAAAGAGATATTCAACAACCCGCAACGTTACGGTTTTCTGTTGAAGCGGGAACATCTGTATCCGCCCATTCCCTACAAAAAGGTGACCGTCTCCACTAGCATCAATGATTTGAATGATTATGCCAAATCACAAGGTATCACATACGCACAACTCCGTGATGCCAACCCCTGGCTGCGCGACACCTCATTAAGGAACAAGACCGGAAAGACATACACCCTCTATATTCCCACACAAGAAGGTATGTATTACGATCCGAAAAAAACAGAGGCTTATAATAAACAATGGGTCATTGACTGAAAATCCTCTCCCCTAACCTCTTTCTACAAGAAGATGCCGGAGGAACGTCCAAATAGCATTTAGTATGAACTGTTAGTATGAAACTGAAAGAAAGAATCCATCGTTTTTTACATGACGAAAAACTGAAACGAAAGTTGTACGTCATCATCTTCGAATCGGACACTCCCGCCGGGAAACTGTTCGACGTGATTCTGATCGGCTGTATTCTAGTCAGCGTACTGCTTGTCATCATCGAAAGCCTGAAAGGACTTCCCAGCTTTCTGACGACTCCGTTCGTCATTATGGAGTACCTTTTCACCGCTTTCTTCACTTTCGAGTACCTGACGAGAATCTACTGCTCGCCCCGTCCCCGGAAATACATATTCAGCTTCTTCGGAATCGTAGACTTGCTAGCCACCCTTCCGCTCTACATCGGCCTGCTCTTCCCCGGTGCACGCTATCTGCTCATCATCCGTGCTTTCCGCCTGATACGGGTATTCCGTGTCTTCAAGCTCTTCAACTTTCTGAATGAAGGCGAACGACTACTCACCGCCTTACGCGAAAGCAGCAAGAAGATTGCGGTATTCTTCTTATTTGTCGTCATCCTGGTGACTTCCATCGGCACGCTGATGTATATGATTGAAGGAACACAACCCAACTCACAGTTCAACAACATCCCGAACAGCATTTACTGGGCTATCGTCACCATGACTACCGTAGGCTATGGAGACATCACCCCCGTCACCGGTCTCGGTAAGTTCCTTTCCGCCTGTGTCATGCTAATCGGTTACACAATTATTGCCGTACCGACAGGGATCGTATCTGCCTCCATGATGAAAGACTACAAACGCAGAAGAGACAAAGAATGTCCCAACTGCCATCGCTCCGGACACGAAGACAATGCCGAGTTTTGCAAATATTGCGGACATCATCTGAATCCGTCCGAAACAGACGTGGAAAAGAAATAAATTTTACAACTTATGCTGAAAGAAACGCTCGAATAAAACAATAAACACACAGCCTACCGCATAACAAGCTATGTCCGCCCAATCGAACGTAGAGCCCAGAATGATTCTGGCTGCACGGTTCGTAATCCCCAATGTTTCCACCAACCGGAAGTATTGCAGCACTTCCACAAAACAGGCAAAAAGAAAGACATAAAACGGCATCCGCGGAATTCCTGTCGGGAGAAATATCCTCGCAAAACTATACACCAGCACTACCACCAGCATATCTCCGACATAAGGACGTATGAAATTGTCACGCACATATAAAGCTATCAATACCTCGATGCAAAAGATCAGCAGAAAACTGATTATATAAAAAAATCTTTTCTTCATTATTCACTCAATCACAGGGTTAAACATTCATTTGAGTCTGCGAATATACGATAAAATAGATCGAATACGTTCAAATATTACTAAATGATTGATCCATAAAAGAGAAATAATTGTATATTTATAGTTCCAAGTATTTTTCCACAAACAATAAAAAAACAGAAAGGAGATTGAACACATGATGTTGAACATAGATTTCGTCATTCGTTTATTGGTCGCCGGCATACTGGGGGCGATCATCGGACTGGATCGTGAATACCGTGCCAAAGAAGCCGGATACCGTACTCATTTCCTCGTATCACTAGGCAGTGCCCTGATTATGATTGTTTCCCAATACGGATTTCAGGAGATTATAAAAGAAAGCAGTGTCACGCTCGACCCCAGTCGTGTGGCAGCTCAAGTCGTCAGTGGCATCGGATTTATCGGTGCGGGAACCATCATCTTTCAAAAGCAGATTGTACGCGGACTGACTACCGCCGCAGGAATCTGGGCAACTGCCGGTATCGGACTGGCAGTAGGCGCAGGAATGTACACCATCGGCATTGCTGCCATGGTATTGACCCTCATCGGACTGGAATTACTTAGTTACCTGTTTAAAAGCATCGGAATGAAAAGCTCGATGGTTTCTTTCTCTACTTCCAACAAAGACACTCTGAAACAGATAGCGGACAGATTCAACTCTAAAGACTACCTGATAGTCTCTTACGAGATGGAAACGTTGCATAAGGGCGAAGCAGAGTTTTATCAAGTGAGTATGGTCATCAAGTCGAAACGAAATAACGATGAAGGACATTTGCTTTCATTGATACAGGAGTTTCCGGAGGTAACAGTGCAGCGAATTGAATAAGTCCCTTTACAAAAAACAATAGAGACAAGAAAAGCAGAAGAAACAAGGAGGAGTATTTTAATTCTAAAATATAAAGAAATGAAACCCTATTTCTGCTTTTCCGTCAGATACTTCCAATAACGTACAGGCATATCCTGCCTGTGCTTTCTCGGATTCATACGTTCTTTGATACAAATGGCCTTGAAATAAGTTTTCCAGAGTTGTTGGAAAAGTTTCTCATCCTTGTCCATCAGACTTTCATCCAGCATCCCCGTAATCAGATGGGATTCACGGCTGTCATCATCAAACGAGACGGTTGTCACCTCCTGCAAGTCATAATAAAAACCATAACGGCGTTTCATGTCGTAGATAATCCACTTCTGATCGGCAAAACGGTCTTTGAAATGGTGAACGGTAAGAGGAAGCGCATTATACTGCGGTTCGAAAGCCGCAAAGAATGTACCATCCGCAGCTTTCTGAAAACGGACAAACTGCATCAGGTGCACACGTTCGCCATCCACTTTCTTCCATATTTGCGCCAATCGCAAAACATCCGGATCGCCAAAATTGGTTTCGATGGAACGGGGTGAGTCGATCGCTTTACGGATATAACGAAAAATGAGCATCCCTACCTCCGGAAGCTCCGACAGCCAACTTTGTGTGAGGCAGCCCAAAGCAGATACAGAGACTTTCTTCTGCAATCCCCGCCACACACGCCCTGCCTTTTCTTCATCAGTAACTACGGTATGCAACTCATCATAAAATAAGGGCAAAGCATCTCCTTCCGACAACAAATCATCGGGAAAGGTCTTGCGAAAATAGGCGTCGAACACAGCAGTCAGCAGACCATCAAAGCTTTTATCGTAAACGAAAATTTTCAAGATTTATGATTTATGATTTATGATTTATGGGTTATGAATTATGATTTATGATTTATGATTTCTGGGTTATGATTTATTTTTAGGCACGGATTACAGGGATTAATGCGGATTCTTTGCAGCAATGACAACACCAAAAACCGTGTAATCCGTGTAATCTGTACCTAATTATTATATAAGCTAATCAACATACTTAGTAATTCGTTTAATCAGAATTCATAAATCATAAATCAGAAATCAAATCGTAACTGGCGTTCATCCACTTTCTTTTTTGGTTTCGGGAGCAATAAGCTGCGTACCCGTTGCGGCGAAAGTTCGTTCACAGTCAGCATTTGGAGAGGCAGTTCTTTGCAGGTAATGAAATATTGCGCCTTCTTCATCACCACTCCTATCTTCTTCAGTTCATAAAAACCCAGTCGCGAAAAACGGCGGGAGGCGACAATCAGCTTCGCCGACTTCACTCCCACTCCCGGCACACGGAGCAACATTTCGTAGTCCGCTTTGTTGATGTCGACAGGAAACTGTTCGGGATGGCGCAAAGCCCACGAGAGTTTCGGGTCTATCTCGAGGTCGAGATCCGGATAGGCATCATCCACAATTTCGTCCACCTTGAATTGGTAAAAGCGCAATAACCAGTCAGCCTGATAGAGCCGGTTTTCACGTACCAAGGGCGGTTGCTTCAATGCCGGAAGACGTTTATCGTATGTATTCACAGAAACGTAGCCCGAATAGTAGACACGCTTCATGGTAGGCCGTCCGTAAAGAGCCGACGAAAGGAAAAGAATATCTTTATCCGACTCGGAGGTAGCGCCTACAATCACTTGGGTACTTTGTCCCGCAGGCGCGAAACGGGGTGCATGGCGAAACTTCTGCCGTTCTTCCTTACTCTCCAACACACCTTGCTGAATGTATTTCATCGGAGCAAATACACTTTTATGATCTTTCTCCGGTGCAAGGAGTTTCAGGTTTTCTTCTTTGGGAATTTCGACGTTGACACTCAAACGGTCGGCATACAGCCCGGCCTCATTCACCAATTCACGACTGGCACCGGGAATACTCTTGAGATGAATATAACCGTTAAACCGGTACACTTGCCGCAAATCTTTGGCTACACGCACCAGTCTCTCCATCGTATAGTCCGGATTGCGGACCACTCCGGAACTAAGAAACAACCCTTCAATGTAGTTACGACGATAGAATTCCATCGTCAGTTCCACCAATTCCGAAACGGAAAATGTGGCGCGGGGAAGATCGTTGCTACGCCGGTTGATACAGTAGGCACAATCGTAGATACAATAATTGGTAAGCATGATTTTCAATAGCGAGATACACCGCCCGTCCTCGGCAAAGCTGTGGCAGATCCCCCATCCTCCGACAGTGTTTCCCAGCGTGCCCGGCTTATTGGAGCGCACCGTACCACTGGAAGAACAGGAAACATCGTACTTGGCAGATTCCGCAAGTATCTTCAGTTTAGCTAAGACGTTTTCGTTCATAATTCCCAATCTTGATTCTTTTCGCAAATATACGATTTAATTTGAGACGCGTATAGAAGAAAAAAAGTTTAGCAAATATATCAATACAAAACAAGTCAAATTTTATGATACAAAAAGCTACGCTTACAAAATGAGTTTACCATATACAATATTTTATTACATAGATCAAATAATAGAACAAAATAAATTAATTATTTTATCATAACAAATATATTTTCATTAACTTTGCAAAGTCAACACATGAAGTGTTGCATTAATAAACAATTTAATTTTACACAAATGGAGAATCCAAACGAAAACGAAGAAGAAATGGAAGAACGAGAATGGGTTATCAATGGTTTTAAAACCTTCTCTGCCATAGCGCAGGAGTATTTTCCCGAATATTCTAACGCTGACACAGCCAGCAAAAGAATGAGAAACGAAATAGAACTCGACAAACAGCTCTTCGATGAATTAAAAGCCGCACATTACGTACACGAAACAACGCGTCTAAGTCCGAAACAACAGCAGATCCTTTTCATGACTTGGGGACCGGAAAAAATAATCCTACGTTAGCGCATCACCCATAAGTAAAGATTTACTGCATCCTGACACCTCCGAAAACACAGAAAAAACGTGTTGAACGAACTATATTATATAGATTATTATATTTTAGTATTTATATATGTTCGGTTGGTGGTTCGCCTACTTTTTTTCGAGCGTTGCAAACGCATGACAGACAAGCAGTTGAGTCACCTCCAGGGGGTGTTCGTTTGGCTGTTCGATTTTTTGTCAAAAAAAATACTAAAAAGAAAGCCGCATGTCCCCGAATAGAGCCTCTATTTACGGCAAACAGAGGTTCTATTTCTAATAAACAGAGGCTCTGTTTCATCCCAACAGAACCTCTGTTTTTCTATTCATTCCCCCAATCTCATCTTTTACACCCGCGCGGTGTCACACAGAACAACATTATTTCCGTCCTACAGCCCCCAATACAGCCCAAATACCACCATACCGTTCAAAACACCTTCATTCCAGCCAAAAAAGATTTGCACGAACAGCCATTCATACACTACCTTCGCAGCCGCATCCGACAATGTATGCACATGGGAATAACCCCAAACAACAAGTAAATAAAAATACGCCTCAATGAAACAACTTCCAGAAAACCTCCTGCACGAAGGCTACATCCTGATTCCCAAAGCACTGTTAAAACGCCAGATAAACGATAAAGCTCCGGGAGAATTGGAAGCGCTCCTCCAAGTCCTGATACACGCCAACTACTCGGAAACCACGTACAAGATTCAGCAGATCGACATCGTATGCCAACGCGGAGAATCCGTCATCAGCCAGCAACACTGGAGCCAACTCTTCCAATGGAGCCGATCCAAAACCCTCCGCTTCTTTCAAAAAATCCAGGAAGAGGGCATTATCAAGATCATCCCGCACCAGAAAGGAATCTTCCACATTCATATCAACAACTATGATTTCTGGACCGGCTGCATCTCTCCGGAAGCCCGCGAAGAAAAAAAGAAAGAAAAATCCGAAGCGTTCGACGTTTTCTGGGATAAATATCATGAAACGATGCAAAAACCCAAACAGTACGTCGCCCGTGCCCGCCGCGAATGGGACAAGCTCACCAAAGAGGAACAACGGACAGCCATCGACCACATCGAGGAAGTCTACTACCACACCAACGACACACGTTTCATCCCCCTCGCCGCCACCTACCTGAAAGACAAGGCTTTCTTAAACGAATATATAGACTAAAAAAACATCGAAAAGAAATGCAACCACACGCCAGCGAACTCGAAGAAGCCATCATTGGAGCCTGCCTGATAGAACAGGAGGCCCTGCCACTCGTAGCCGACAAGCTACGTCCCGAAATGTTCTACGACGATCATCATCAGCTGATCTTCGCCGCCTTGATAGCTATGTATCAGGCAAACAAAAAGATAGATATTCTCACCGTCAAAGAAGAGCTCACCCGTCGCGGAGTGCTCGAAAAGATAGGCGGGCCGTATACCATCGTACAACTAAGCAGCCGGGTAGCCTCCTCCGCCCACATCGAGTATCACGCGCAAATCGTCCACCAGAAATATCTGGCACGCGAAGCCGTAGTCGGCTTCAACAAACTCCTCACCTGCGCCATGGATGAGACAATCGACATCGACGACACCCTCATCGACGCGCACAACCTGCTCGACCGTCTCGAAGGCGAATCCGGCCACCACGACCACATGCGCTGCATGGACACCCTAATGACCGACACACTGAAAGAAGCTGAATTGCGTATTGCCAAAAGCGTGAACGGCGTCACCGGCATCCCCACCGGACTGACCGAACTCGACCAGAAAACAGGCGGTTTGCAGGATAGCGATCTGATAGTGATAGCCGCACGGCCTTCCGTAGGTAAAACGGCTTTTGCCCTGCACCTGGCACGCAGCGCGGCAATGGCGGGCAATGCGGTGGCCGTCTACAGCCTTGAGATGCAAGGGGAACGCCTTGCCGACCGATGGCTGGCAGCAGCAAGCAACATTAATCCTTACCGGTGGAGGAACGGAATACCTACCTCACAAGAGATGGAAAATGCCCACACCGCAGCTTCAGAACTGTCGGGACTCCCCATCTACGTGGACGACAGCACTTCTGTCAGCATGGATCACATTCGCTCAAGTGCCCGGCTACTGAAGAGCCGCAATCAGTGTGACGCAATTATTATCGACTACCTGCAACTCTGCGACATGACTACCAAGCAGGCCAACCGCAACCGCGAGCAGGAAGTGGCACAAGCCACCCGGAAAGCCAAGTTGCTAGCCAAGGAGCTGCATATTCCCGTCGTATTGCTTAGTCAACTGAACCGCGAGTCGGAGAATCGTCCCGGAGGACGTCCGGAACTGGCACACCTGCGCGAGAGCGGAGCTATCGAACAGGATGCGGACGTCGTTATGTTGCTTTACCGACCGGTGATGCAACGCGTCGTCACCGACCGGGAAAGCGGTTACCCGACAGAAGGACTGGGGGTGGTTATCGTTGCCAAGCAGCGTAATGGAGAGACTGGGAATGTATATTTCGGGCATAATCCGTCGATGACAAAAATATATGACTATGTTCCGCCATTGGAATATTTGGAAAAACATGCTAAATAAAACGATCTATTGTATAAATAATCAAGACAATTTATCGAAATAGTATTGATACATATCCGGTATAAAACTTTTTATATTATCAGAGAAAATAAAACCATATTTACTTGACTTTGCCTCTCTGATTTTGTATATTTGTAGTATCAAAAAGAAAACATATAATTATTCACTTAAACCTTAACTTTTCAAATTTATGGATGTATTAGTAGAACGCTATCAGCGCAGAAAGTATGTAAATCAGGAGGATGCTCCGTTACTGTATTACATACGTCAGAAATCGGGCAATGTAAGAGTGATGGACGTTGATACGATGGCTACCGCCATCGAAAGTAAATCGTCACTGACTGCCGGAGATGTGAAACACACCATCGAGGCATTTGTGGAACAGTTGCGTCTGTCGCTCACCCAGGGCGACAAGGTGAAGATTGACGGATTGGGTACGTTCCACATCACGCTGACTAGTGACGGTACGGAGAGTATGAAAGATTGTACGGTGCGCAGCATCCGCCGTGTCAATGTCCGCTTCGTTGCCGACAAAGCGTTGAAGCTGATGAATTCGAGCCATACGAGTACACGAAGCGAAAACAACGTGGACTTCGTTCTGGGCGGAAAGGGAGATGGAAGCGATTCCGGAAACGGTGATTCGGACGATGGTTCCGGCAGCGGTTCGGGGGGCAATAAACCGGGCGGTGGAGAAGCACCGGATCCAGCAGCGTAAATAGGCTGCCCGCACTACCTTCTTTGGCAGAATGAAACTTCATCCTTAGAAAAAACAGTATCACATGGTTTCAGGAACTGATCCATGTATGGTTCCTTGCCATGTGGTTGCTGTTTTTCTGTTTTTCTCTTTCCCGCATTTTCTCATGTTCTTTATTTCTCCATTTTCTTTCATTCTCGTGTTTTTTTGTTTTCCTATTTTTAGTTTTTCTATTTTTAGTTTCTCTTATTTTTTAATTCTCAATCTTTAATTTTTAATCTTTAATTCAAGAAAGATGTTAGACAAAATCATTGATATTATTACAGCCATCCTCCCTTTTTTCGGAGGTCGCAAAAAACGTCAGCAAATGATGCAGGACGTCAAAGAGTTCAGCGAACTAGTAAAAGAGCAGTATGGCTTCCTTATGAAGCAGCTCGAAAAGGTGCTAAAAGACTATTTCGATTTGAGCGACCGTGTGAAGGAAATGCACTCGGAGATTTTTTCATTAAAAGGCAAACTTTCGGAAGCTGTCACTTTACAGTGTGTCAATAAAGAGTGTATTCAGCGCAACAATGGTTCCGAATCCGCATCATCATCCACTTCTTTAATACCTGCCTAACGCATGAGAACTATTAATCTGATTGTCGTTCATTGCTCCGCTACCCGCGAGGATAAATCTTTCACCGAACATGATTTGGACGTTTGTCATCGTCGCCGCGGCTTCAATGGTGTGGGTTATCATTTTTATATTCGTAAGAACGGGGATATTAAGTCTACCCGTCCGTTAGAACGGATCGGTGCGCATAGCCGTGGTTTCAACCGGGAAAATATCGGTATCTGCTATGAAGGCGGACTGGACTGCATGGGACAGCCGAAAGACACGCGCACTTGTTGGCAGAAACACTCGCTACGGGTTCTTATCCTGACTTTATTAAAGGATTTTCCGGGATGCCGTGTCTGCGGACATCGTGATCTTAGTCCCGATCTTGACGGAGACGGTGAGATTGAACCGGAAGAGTGGATCAAGGCTTGCCCCTGTTTTAATGCTGAAATGGATTGGGATAAAGAATAAGTCTCTTTTTTCATTTACATACTCTATTATTAGTTGTTATTGGTTAATTGTTATTGGTTACTAATCAAGAAAACCCGGACTTTCGCAAGCCCGGGTTTTCTGCATCTTGAGAACGTCTCCTTTACCTATAGGGAAATGGGGGACTAGCAATTTGATTCTAGTACAACAAAAAGACGCTCCAAGAGTAAAGATAAAAGGGATGCCAGTGGGAAATGTGGGGAGGCATCCCTTTTCTAAAGAAGAACAAAGATGGAAGGATTGACTTTCACAAGCCATATCCTTCGCTTTGTTTCTTCTCGGCATATTCTTCACACGAGGGTGAAGAAGGGTTTTATTATCTATAAAAGTTATCTATTCAAAAGCTCTCTCTACTAATGAAATAAGAGGGATAGCTTTTAGAAAAGAGTTATTATCATATTTACTCAACCGTTACAGTTATTGTCGTAACATCACCTGTTGAAGGGATTACTCCTCCCCATTTAGACTTAACTGTTACTTCTACAGTTGCCGTCAAGCCGTCTCTAGATGGCATATCCTTACCAGCTTGAGAGTATGACAACTCGCCGGCATCAGTAACTTTAAATTTATCGGCATTGTCTCCGACAACTTTGAAAGCAGGAGCTGTAAGACCGTACATATCAAGAGCATCAACCGAATTAGCAAATCCATTAGAATTATTTCCAGTTACACCAGTTCCAGCTTCCCACATCTTCTGACCTCTATAGTCTTTCCAAACAGAGCCTGTAGCTAAATCAACAGTAGAGGTTTTATCAGATGCTATTTTTTGTGTAAGGTTAGTTGGTGCAGTCCATGCGCCGCTCAACTTAGCATCAGGAACGAGTGTTACAGTATATACCGCATCTTTCTTTTCACCACATTTCACTGTAGCTGTCACTTTTACAGGTGCTGCATAGTCCTTATTAATAATCAGTTTTGGAGCACCTGAGAAATCTACTCCAGTACCTGTTGCTGCAAATTCAATAGTACCACCTGCATCTGTAACTACCTTTTTGTATACATCACTATAGTTAGGGAATAATGTAGAAACATCTCCGACCTCTACAGCAATTTCAGTAGCCTGTGCTGCATCTACACCTGCATCGACCTTTTGAGGAGAAGCTACAGTAGTCAAAGCAACGTCTGCCAAAGACTTAACTGTAACGGCGGCCTTCACTGTAATTGTCTTCACAGAAGATACAGTTATCACTGCTGTAGGATTATAAGTGCCGACTTTTGTAGCACTAGGCACTGTTATTGTCAAGGCGTTCTCATTACCGCGAGCAAAAGTTACACCGTTATCTGCACCAGTTACATCAAAAGCACTAGCTGCCAAAGCTTTATAATCAGCTTCCGTAATAGCTCCTTTGTTATACAAATCAACCATATTGATAGTATATGTCTGCACGCCATTACCTTTCCAAGTACCTTCGAAGCTATATGCTATTTCTTTATTGTCCGTTTTCTGTGTAATAGTCACTTTACCTCCAGTAGTCAAACTTGTGGTGACAGGAGCATCAACACCTGTAATTGCAGTCTTTGCATCAACATCAACAGTCTGACCTACCAATCCTACTTGACCAAAGGCAGTCTCCGCTAATGTCACTTTACCTGTTGTTGCATCAATAGCAAAATATTGCTTGTTAGCACCAGTCAATTCAAAGGTTGTATTGAATACTCCCTTGAGTCCTGCGGGTATATCCGTATAGGTAGTTGAAGCATCAGCATCGGCAGTAGTCTTATCATCATAGAAGACAGCTTGTTCCTTACCATCTTTGCTGAATGTCAGACTTGACTTATTATCATTATATATAATGCTTCTGTCCGTTTCACCAGTTATATACTTAACCTTGTAGCCAGGAGATAAATATTTGGTCGTCATCAACACAGGGAAGTAGTTTGATGTAATCTCTGTCAGTACTTCCTTACTGTTATCCTTCACCATCAGACACAATGCATAGTTTTCAGATGCACTAGTAGTACTCAAAGGAATAGTGATAAGACCTGTAGGTTCACCACCCTCTTTCTCTACTGTCACCTCACCTACTTTGAAGATATTCGTATTCGTAGAACGTGTCTTTTGCGCATCCATAAGAAGGCTATACTTTCCTGTCTCAAAGCCTAGTGCTGCTTTTGCAGGCGAAACGCGGAATGTAACAGTCAAGTCTTCACTGCGTGAGATGATAGAATAGCTTGTAGCACTCGAATTCTTCTTAGCATACAAAGTGGTAAACTCTTCTGTACCGGCTGTATTCTTCGGAACATATACCACGCTCTGTACCATTGCTTTGATAGCTTCGATGTCAATACCATGTTGTTTCACGTCACCAACCAACTGCTCGAAAGTGAAGTCGGTAGTTTTCATAGCTTCATTGATAGCATCTTCTACTTCACTCTTCAAATTGGAAGGAGTAAACATCGTCTCATAGTTTGAACGCAATGTCTCGATCTGGTTCAGCACTGCCGCAAAATCGGCATACTGTCCCGGATTCTTTTCCAAGAAACTGTTTATAGCATCTTGAATATCTTCCAAATCATCCAATCTAGCAAGAATACCTTTGTTTGTTGCATCACCATCCAATGCTTTAGTGAGCTTATCTTGAATTTTAGTTAACGCACCATCTTTTCCTGTAATAGCTGTAATAGCATTGTTCACAGAAGTAAGTTCTGTTGCAATGGCAGTGCTTACGGCATTATTGATATATTCTACAAGATCTTTACCATCAAGTTTCTCTGCGATTGTGCTATTGATAAAAGCAGACAGCAATTCGTCAGTTTTTGCAGCTGCGCTGATTACTTTGTTGTTCTCGTAGTCGGCTACAAAATTCAGCAAAGTCTGAATATCACCTTCGGCACCAGTCAGTTTGTCATAGCTTTCCTTCAATGCTTTGAGAGTTGCATCGTTAGCATCTACTAAAGTCTTCAGTTCATTTTGTTTACTAGACAATTGCGTTGCAAGTTCTTTAGCTGCTGTAGCATCCCCCTGTGCGGCAGCCAGTTTAGCTTTTAAGTCTGCAATTTCAGCCTCCAATGCTTTAATAGAGGCATCCTTGTTCTCCAGAGCTTTGGACAGTTTGTCGATTTCTGTAGCCAACTCCGTTTTTGCAGCTGCAATGGCGGTTTTCATATCCTCAATGCTAACGGGATTTGACGTGTTGATCTTATCAATCTGCTCCTGCAGATTTTTCACATCATCGTCGTAGTCCTTACAACTTGTTATAGTTGTACTTACTGCAAGCGTCAATGCCCCGAAGAGCATCACTTTCACAAATTTTCTTTTCATAACTACTTAAAAATTACATTAATAATATATTATTAAACACTAAGTTTCAATAATAGACTGCCCGTTACTTTGTAGGTAACGGGGAAACCTTTGTGCCTGCTCTTCCAGAGTAGTCAATACTGAAAAATGGTATGATATGCAATGAAACATTTTTACCCCTGCTTCTGAACAGCAGTAGAGGGAGGGAGATCTTTTGCAAAATTTAGAAGTTAACAAAGCCCTAATACAAAGAATCCGCGTGTTTTATTTGGTTAATTCCTATTTTGAGTAGTTTATTAGAAAAAATGTATGATTTCGTTTGGTTGTTTTAAGAAATATGCTCATATTTGCACCGATATTCATTCCCGTTACCTACAAAGTAACAGAATAATTTTCAAGCGATTACGCCTACAACAGAGCGTTTCACGAAGTCAAGAACTTGTTTATTTGCTTCATCAATTTTCTTACTCCGGAAAGGTTTCAAATAAGTCTCCGTCACAGTGATAGACGAATGCCCCATCGCTTCGGAAATAATGCCCGGATGAATTTCACAATAATAAGCTGTCGTAGCCCAGGTATGGCGGGCGGTGTACGAGCTCAACTTATCGGATAATCCCAATAATTCACCTAGCAACATCAACTGTTGGTTAAAGCTGCGCAATGCCAACTGATATTCGCGATACGCCTCTTTAGTTCCTTCACGGCTTTTCAACAATGGAAATAAATAGGGAGAAGAAGGATCACGATTCATATACTTCTTCACCAGGATCATCGCTTCGGGAGTCAATGTCACCGACAATGGTCGTCCTGTCTTACGTCTGCGATACGTTATTACGTTATCACGCAAATCACTCTTACGCAAATAAGCGAGATCGACAAACGGCATACCACGAAGCGAAAACATCAGAATGAATAATTCTTGCGCCTGGCATACAGCAAATGGCACACCGGACGTACGAGACAATTTTGCAAACACCTTCTTCATATCGTCATCACACAACGCACGTTTATGATCGGCACGAGTACCGGTATAAACAGAACGGAACAGATGAGGCACATAAGGAGCTTTCCCAAGATCGACGGCACGATTGTAAACCGCACGAAACGTACGCAGATAAGTGGAAACGGTGTTCCAGCTACAACCACGACTGCGAAGGTAAACTTCGAATCCCTTCAGCCACTCCGAAGTTACTTCACTAAAAAGCAAATCTTCTTCCCCACAATAAGCAATGATGGCATTCAGACTGCTACGATAAACATGCGCAGTACCGAAGTTTCCCTCCACCTGTAGCCCCATGGCTACCTGCTTCATAAATGTTACTACTTTCAACATTTCTCAATTTATTAATTTATTCGACAATAAAGATACAAGTATTCTCGCTATTACCACCCGGATAGTTCCAAAGATATTCTATCATTTATATAACAGCCATCCATCAATATTCATTTTTTATTGTTACTTTTGTGAGAAAATGAAAGAGTTATGAACCAACCAGTAAA
>NZ_QTLK01000035.1:0-1031 GCF_003602705.1 Bacteroides sp. AM16-13 | reverse complement strand
TTATTGTTACTTTTGTGAGAAAATGAAAGAGTTATGAACCAACCAGTAAAGCGCAAACGTATTCCGTACGGAATGATGAACTTTATCGATGTCCGCGAAGACGACTGTTATTACGTGGACAAGACACATTATATCCCGCTTATAGAAAACGCGAACAAGTATTTCTTTTACATTCGCCCACGAAGGTTCGGAAAGAGCTTAACGATCTCCATGCTCCGACATTATTATAACATATTAGAGGCGGACAAGTTTAAGAAATGGTATGGCGACCTGTACATAGGAAAACATCCCACTCCCGAACGAAATTCATATCTCATCATTTATCTAAACTTTGCCGTAGTTAATGCCGAATTAAATAGTTACCGGCAATCATTGGACGCACATTGCAACACAGAATTCAACTTTTTCTGCGATGTCTACGCGCAATATCTTCCCGAAGGGATAAAGGAAGAAATGAATAAGAAAAAGGGAGCCGTAGAGCAACTGGATTATCTATATAAAGAATGTGTGAAGACCAATCAACAGATTTATCTGTTCATTGATGAATACGACCACTTTACAAACAAAATCTTATCAGAACCTGCCTGTCTGGAAGATTACAAGAGCGAGACGCACGGAACCGGTTATCTGCGCAGCTTCTTCGATACGGTGAAAGCAGGCACGGACTCCACTATCAAACGTTGCTTCGTGACTGGTGTCAGCCCCGTCACGATGGACGATCTCACCAGCGGATTCAATATCGGCACCAATTATTCGCTCTCTCCGGAATTTAATGAAATGACCGGATTCAACGAAGAAGAGGTGCGCGCAATGTTGGATTATTATGCCACTACCTGCCAGTTTCACCACTCTACCGACGAGCTGATAGAAGCTATGAAACCTTGGTATGACAACTACTGTTTTGCAGAACAAAGTTATGGCGGTACTACAATGTACAACTCCAATATGGTACTCTACTTTGTGGATAATTACATCCGAAATGGAGGCTATATGCCACGCAATATGGTAGAAGAAAACATCCGCGTGGATTA
>NZ_QTLK01000034.1:0-62086 GCF_003602705.1 Bacteroides sp. AM16-13 | reverse complement strand
TAAGTTACATGCGAATATAAGAGCAGGAGATTTTTCTTTTTAGAGGAAAGGTAGAAAAAAAAGAAGAAATTATCCGGATGCCATATTACAAATTCATCACATCTTGCTCAAACCTGTCCTTATCACCGGCAGCCTTGTTACGCATCCGGCTACGATAATTATAGATAGTCGCCAAAGAGTAGCCCAGAAAATGGGCTATCTTGTTACTATCTATCACTCCCAGGCGAATAAGGGCAAAAATGCGGAGTTCCGTTGTCAGCAGTTCATCGGATTTCGGGTATATGCGCCCTTCTTCTACCAGCAGTTCATTAAAGGCGGTAATAAAGTTCGGGAACAGTTTCAGGAAAGACTTATCAAACTCATTATAGAATTCATTCCGCTCGTCACGGATAAACTGCTCGGACTTGATGGCTTTGAACAAGTCTTCAATACGTGACGCCATAGCCAGCTTCGCCAGTGAACGACGGTAAGTTTCCAGCTTATCCAGATAGTTGACGCATCTGTCCAGATAGCGGGCGATATACACCTCTTTAATTTTCCCCGTCTGTTCCAGTTCTTTGTTTACTGCCTGCATTTGTTTGTTCGCCAAGCTTAAGTCACGCCGCATGGCAGACAGTTTCTTCATCCAACGATACAAATAGAAAACAGCAATAAGGAGAAAGAAAGACAACAGACTGACGCTGACAAGCATTGCCTGTGAAACCACACGTTCTTTTTCTTCCTTCAGTTTATAAGCCTTGTCGATAATAGGAAAGAACTCCGTCACCTCAATAAAACGCAGGCGGGCATTGCAAGCTACGGCGTCTTCCATCGAACAGCTCAGATATTTGTAAGCGCGGTCTACATCGCCCAGTTCATACATCAAGTGTGCCAGTTTCTGCAATGAAGCATATTCCCTGACCGAAGATTCCAAATCGGCAATAGCTGTCAATATCAGATAATATACTTCTTTTTCCATATCGCCTTTCATGCCATATGCTTCGGACAGCGTATAGTAGATATAGACTTTCTGACGTTCGTCAACCGCATCCTTCAACGCGTCGCTGAGCATCACCAAAGCTGTATCAGCCTTACCTGTAACGATACATTTCTCAGCCAGTACAATCGTACGGTTTATTTCGGGCGGCATTATACCAATGATAGAGTCCCTGTATAAATCTGTCTTTGTCAGGTATTTCTTCTTTTCCTCTTTATTAGTGGTATAGTCTGCAAGCCAACCATAACAGGCACGATAAGTCTGATAATAGGATAGTAATGTTTGTTTGTCCAGCTTCTCCGAATTTATGCTCTCCAGTTCTTTCATGGCTTCAATATACATTCCCATCACTCCCAATACTGTTGCACGGTCAATTATTATCTCATCTGCCAATTCCGGACGGGTCAGTTGGGGGAGAAGCTGTTGTCTCCTGTTTATATAATAAAGTGCAGAATCTGCCTGATAATGAAGATAAGCATCGAACAAAGAACCATACAAGCGATATTTATCAGCAGGAGCAACCGAATGAGCGAGCTGCATTTTCAGCGCATCAATAGCTTTCTCTTTCTGAACCTGAAAAGTCTCTTTCTTATTTATAATATCATCCAGTCTTTTAAGGACTGCCGCATTATCATCCGTCTGTGTCGCAAACAGTAAAGTCGGACAAACTAAAAGAAAAGCTAAGATATAGGCTATATTTCTCATAGGTTACTTTTTAAAGATGTCACAAATATAATGAATATAGTAATGATTATGAAACAGACGGTCAAAATAATTTTAATTCCTACTTGTATTTTCTCATAGTCTTTTCACAAGCAATGCATTCATTTTCAACAAAATGAGCATCACAAGTATTTATATTTATATTCTAGTCCCCAAATGCTTTCCCCTATCCCCCTACATTTGCAACATCGGTTCGCCGAGCAAACATTTAAAATCTATGTTACCATGAAAAAGAATTTTCTATTTGTAATCTTACTTGTACTACTATTTGGTTGCAGCCCGGTATATGCCGCAACTGTCATAAAAAAAGTAGTCCCTGCTTTTTGGTGGGCAGGTATGAAAAATCCGGAGTTGCAGGTTTTGCTATATGGAGAACATATAGCATTTGCAGAAGTCAGTATCTCTTCCGAAGACATCACCTTGCAAGAGGTTGTCAAGCTAGAAAATCCAAATTATCTGATTGTCTATCTGAATATCTCGGAAGCAGCCCCGCAGACATTCAACATGATTCTGAAACAAGGTAAAAAACAGACTGTAATTCCTTATGAACTCAAAGAAAGAAAGCCGGGTTCTTCTCAGATAGAAGGTTTCAACTCTAGCGATGTGCTTTATCTCATTATGCCGGATCGTTTTGCTAACGGTGATTCTTCTAATGATATAATTTCCGGAATGTTGGAAGCCAGAGTAGACCGCAACGACTCCTTCGCCCGCCATGGAGGTGATTTCAAAGGGATAGAAAAGCATCTGGATTATATCGCAGACTTAGGTGTGACGAGCATATGGCTGAATCCGATTCAGGAGAATGACATGAAGGAAGGCTCTTACCACGGTTATGCCATCACTGATTATTATCAGGCAGACCGCCGCTTTGGGAATAATGAAGAATTCCGGAACCTTGTAGACCAGGCACATGCCAAAGGGATGAAAGTAGTCATGGATATGATTTTCAACCACTGCGGTAGTGAAAACTATCTATATAAGGATATGCCATCCAAAGACTGGTTCAACTTCAAAGGCAACTATGTGCAGACAAGTTTTAAGACTGCCACCCAACTAGACCCGTATGCTTCTGATTACGAAAAGAAAATAGCAGTTGACGGTTGGTTCAGCCAGGTTATGCCGGATTTCAACCAACGGAACCGCCATGTAGCTACTTATCTGATTCAGAGCAGTATCTGGTGGATAGAGTATGCCGGTATTAACGGAATCCGCCAAGATACGCACCCTTATGCAGACTTTGACATGATGGCTCATTGGTGCAAGGCAGTGAACGAAGAATATCCCAAATTCAATATTGTAGGCGAAACCTGGTTAGGCAGCAATGTACTTATCTCTTATTGGCAAAAAGACAGCAAACTGACCTATCCTAAAAACACCTACCTGCCCACTGTCATGGACTTCCCATTGATGGAACATATGAACAGGGCTTTTGATGAAGAAACAACCGACTGGAACGGCGGACTGTGCCGGCTTTACGAATACCTGTCGCAAGATATCGTCTTTGCCAACCCGATGAATCTATTGACTTTCCTGGATAATCACGACACTTCCCGTTTTTATCGTTCGGAAGCGGATACTAAAAACCTGAACCGATACAAACAAGCATTAGTGTTCCTTCTGACAACACGCGGAATTCCACAAATATATTACGGAACAGAAATCCTGATGGCTGCCGATAAAGCCAACGGTGACGGATTACTTCGCTGTGACTTTCCGGGCGGCTGGCAAAATGATACTCATAATTACTTCGATGCGGCAAACCGCACTCCGCTACAAAATGAAGCTTTCTCTTATCTGAAGAAACTGCTCCAATGGAGAAAAGGAAACGAAGTTATAGCCAAAGGAAAACTGAAACACTTCGCACCGAGTAAAGGTATCTATGCGTACGAAAGGAAACAGGGTGATAAATCAGTCGTTGTTCTCCTGAATGGAACAGACCGGGAACAGACTATCAGTTTGGATACTTACCGGGAAATACTGCCTGATACTTCTGCATACAATGTATTGGAAGATAAAAAAGTAGAATTAGGAAAGGATTTAACACTTCCGAGCCGTGGGATATACCTTTTATCCTTTTAAAGAAGTTCACTACGACTTATATTTATCCGAAGTACCCAAGCAGTTATTTAGCTATAAATCAAAATAATAAAGTTTATACTAACTTGTATTTTTATTCTAATTGGAAAACTCAGTTCAGACGGTCGCTACATTTGCAATATCCGAAACAAAAGGAATAAAAACATAGGTTAGCTCACAATTTAATACCATAAAAATAAAATGAAAAAGAATCTTTTGCTTATCGCATTTTTCTGTATCTCGTTTATAGCGAATGCACAACAGAAACTCACTTCGCCGGATGGAAATCTAGTAATGACCTTCCAGGTTAACAAAGAAGGTGCTCCAACGTACGACTTGATTTATAAAGGCAAAACGGTTATCAAACCAAGTACCCTGGGACTGGAATTAAAGAAAGAAGATAATACCCGCACAGATTTCGACTGGGTAGACCGCCGGGATCTGACAAAACTTGATTCAAAGACTAATCTTTATAACGGATTCGAAGTGAAAGACGTCAAGACTTCCACATTCAACGAAACTTGGCAACCGGTATGGGGAGAAGAAAAAGAAATCCACAATCATTATAACGAACTGGCAGCCACGCTGTATCAGCCCATGAACGACCGTTCTATCCTTATCCGTTTCCGGTTGTTCAACGATGGTTTAGGATTCCGCTACGAATTCCCGCAGCAGAAATCTCTGAACTACTTCATCATCAAAGAAGAACATTCCCAGTTTGCAATGGCAGGCGACCACATCGCTTACTGGATACCGGGCGACTATGACACTCAGGAATATGATTACACTATCTCCCGCCTGTCAGAAATCAGAGGTTTGATGAAAGAAGCCATTACTCCGAACTCTTCTCAGACTCCTTTCTCACAGACAGGCGTACAGACTGCACTGATGATGAAAACGGATGACGGTTTATATATCAATCTTCACGAAGCAGCTCTTATCGATTACTCTTGCATGCACCTGAATCTGGACGACAATAATATGGTATTCGAATCCTGGCTGACTCCGGATGCTAAAGGAGACAAAGGTTATCTGCAAACTCCCTGCAATACTCCGTGGCGTACCGTTATCGTCAGCGATGATGCCCGCAATATTCTTGCATCCCGCATCACTCTAAACCTGAATGAGCCATGCAAAATCGCAGATGCCGCTTCATGGGTGAAGCCTGTGAAATATATCGGCGTATGGTGGGATATGATTACCGGAAAAGGTTCATGGGCTTATACCGACGAACTGACCAGCGTAAAACTGGGAGAAACGGATTACTCCAAAACTAAGCCGAACGGCAAACATTCTGCCAACACTGCCAACGTGAAACGCTATATTGACTTCGCCGCAGCAAACGGGTTCGACGCTGTATTGGTAGAAGGCTGGAATGAAGGTTGGGAAGACTGGTTCGGCAATAGCAAGGACTATGTATTCGACTTCGTCACTCCGTATCCGGATTTCGATGTAAAAGAAGTACATCGTTACGCAGCGAGCAAAGGTATCAAGATGATGATGCACCACGAAACTTCCGCATCTGTCCGCAACTACGAACGCCATATGGACAAGGCTTACCAGTTTATGGTAGACAACGGTTACAATTCTGTAAAGAGCGGTTATGTAGGCAATATCATTCCGCGCGGCGAACACCACTACGGACAATGGATGAACAACCACTACCTGTATGCAGTGACGAAAGCAGCCGACTACAAAATCATGGTAAATGCTCACGAAGCAACCCGCCCGACAGGTATCTGCCGCACGTATCCTAACTTAATCGGCAACGAATCCGCACGCGGAACCGAATACGAATCATTCGGCGGAAACAAAGTATATCACACAACTATACTTCCTTTCACCCGTTTGGTCGGCGGCCCGATGGATTACACTCCGGGTATCTTCGAAACTCATTGTAACAAGATGAATCCTGCAAACAATTCACAGGTACGTTCTACCATCGCCCGCCAGTTAGCCTTGTACGTGACCATGTACAGCCCGCTGCAAATGGCTGCCGATATTCCTGAAAACTACGAACGTTTCATGGATGCTTTCCAATTTATCAAAGACGTGGCAATCGACTGGGACGAGACAAACTATCTGGAAGCAGAACCGGGAGAATATATCACTATCGCCCGTAAGGCAAAAGGTACAGGCGACTGGTATGTAGGTTGTACAGCCGGTGAGAACGGTCATACTTCCAAACTGGTATTCGACTTCCTCACACCGGGAAAACAATACATTGCCACTGTTTATGCGGATGCTAAAGATGCCGACTGGAAAGAAAATCCGCAAGCTTATACCATCAAAAAAGGTATCCTGACAAACAAAAGCAAACTGAACTTGCGCGCTGCCAACGGTGGCGGTTATGCCATCAGTATCAAGGAAGTAAAGGATAAAGCGGAAGTAAAAGGACTAAAGAAATTTTAGGGAATAAGATTGAAGAGAATATAGTTTTCAGTAGGTATTTTTTAGAGAGATATATTTGATTTTGATAAAATAACTTTAAATTAGAGACATGAAAAAGAGCTTAAGACTAAAAGCCCTGCTCACATTATTGGTGGGACTCTTCCTTTCCATTGGAGCATTTGCTCAGCAAATAGCTGTCAAGGGGCATGTGAAAGACACAACGGGTGAGCCTGTCATCGGTGCTAACGTACTGGTGAAAGGTACAACCAATGGAACAATAACTGATTTCGATGGTAACTTTATGTTGAATGTACCGAAAGATGCCATTCTTTCCGTTTCATTCGTCGGCTATAAATCAGCAGAAGTGAAAGCGGCTTCTACTGTAATGGTTACATTGGAAGATGATTCTCAAGTACTGGACGCAGTAGTCGTTATCGGCTACGGCTCGGTGAAAAAGAACGATATGACCGGTTCGGTTACGGCCATCAAACCGGACAAACTAAACAAAGGTTTGATTACCAACGCACAGGATATGATGACTGGTAAGATTGCCGGTGTAAGCGTTATCAGCAAAGGCGGAGCTCCGGGCGAGGGCGCAACGATTCGTATTCGTGGCGGTTCTTCACTGACTGCAGAAAACGACCCGCTGATTGTAATCGACGGTCTGGCAATGGATAATAAGGGAGTGAAAGGTTTGGCCAATCCTCTGTCTATGGTCAATCCGAATGATATTGAAAGCTTTACCGTATTAAAAGATGCTTCGGCTACCGCCATCTACGGTTCGCGTGCTTCTAATGGCGTTATCATCATTACAACGAAGAAAGGTCAGGCAGGCGCACGTCCTACCATTTCTTATGACGGCAATGTATCTGTCAGCACTGTAAAATCTACCGTCGACGTAATGGACGGAGACCAGTTCCGTTCTTTCATCAAAGACATTTGGGGAGAAGACAGCGAAGCTTATAGCAAATTAGGAAATGCCAACACCGACTGGCAGAAAGAAATATTCCGCCCAGCCGTAAGTACAGACCATAACCTCACCATTTCCGGTGGATTGAAGAATATGCCTTACCGTGTATCGTTCGGTTATACCAACCAGAACGGTATTGTGAAAACATCCAAGTTCGAACGTTATACGGCTTCTGTCAGCTTGGCTCCTTCTTTCTTTGAAGACCATCTGAAAGTAAATGCCAACCTGAAAGGTATGATTGCCAAGAACCGCTACGCTGACGGTAGTGCGGTAGGTTCTGCGGTCAGCTTTGACCCTACACAGTCCGTCCGCTCCGACGATCCTTACCATCAATATTATTTCGACGGATATTTCCAATGGAATACGGACGCTTCTTCTTTGAATGACGACACATGGAAACGTACTTTCAACAGCAATGCTCCGGGTAATCCGGTTGCCTTGTTGGAAGAAAAGGACGACCGTGCCATCTCCAAATCTTTAATCGGTAATCTGGAACTGGATTATAAGTTTCATTTCTTGCCGGACTTGCACGCACACGTGAACGGTGGCATGGACCTCTCTACGGGTAAGCAATATACGGATGTCTCTCCCTATTCTTCGACCAACAACTATTATGGCAGCTATGGCTGGGAACAGAAAGACAAGTACAACCTCTCTTTGAATGCTTACCTGCAATACAGCAAAGATTTTACTGACAAACATCGTTTCGATGTAATGGCAGGCTATGAATGGCAGCACTTCCATGATACGTCCGACCAGGAATATTGGGGACTCTATCCGCTGTCGAACAACGTGGTAGAGAACAGAGGTCAGCGTTACAACAATACCTCAAGTGGTTCGGCTACGGAAAGTTATCTGGTATCTTTCTTCGGTCGTGTCAATTACACACTGCTGGACCGTTACCTGTTTACGGCAACCGTACGCCAGGATGGTTCTTCCCGTTTCCACAAAAACAACCGTTGGGGATTGTTCCCGTCTTTTGCCTTGGGATGGAAGTTGAAAGAAGAAGCTTTCCTGAAAGATGTTGATGTACTTTCGGATTTAAAACTTCGTCTTGGCTATGGTATTACCGGTCAGCAGAATATCAATTCGGGCGACTATCCGTACCTGGCTGTTTATGAGACAAACAAAGACGGGGCTTACTATCCTATCCTGGGAGAGGGAATCACTTACCGCCCGAATGCATACAACCCGGACTTGAAATGGGAAAAGACGACCACTTATAATGTAGGTCTGGACTTCGGATTCCTGAACAACCGCATCAACGGTGCTGTGGATTATTACTATCGTAAGACCACCGATTTGCTGAACAGCGTATTCGTTTCTGCCGGAACGAACTTCAAAAACAAGGTATTGTCCAACGTCGGTTCATTAGAAAATTCAGGTATCGAATTCTCCATTAATTCAAAACCGGTTGTAACTACCGACTGGACATGGGATCTTGGCTTCAATATCACTTACAACAAAAACGAAATCACCAAATTAACTACCGGAGATAGCGAAAATTATTATGTTGCTGCCGGAGACAATATCGGTGGCGGACGTGATATGAAAGCAATGGCGCACGCCGTAGGACATCCGGCTTCTTCCTTCTATGTTTACCAGCAAGTGTATGACGAGAATGGAAAGCCTATAGAGAACGAATTTGTAGACCGCAACGGAGACGGAACGATTAACGGTGACGACCGCTACTTCTACAAAAAGCCGACAGCCGACGTACTTATGGGACTTACTTCCCGTCTTTCATACAAGTCATGGGATTTCAGTTTCTCACTGCGCGCCAGCCTGAACAACTATGTGTATAACTCTGTCGAAGCAGGCGGTTCCGACTGCAACCCGACCTCAGTCTATTCATTCGGCGCACTCAACAACCGCCCGTTGATGGGAGTGGCAAACAATATCCAAAGCAAGAACGACAACACCTTACTGTCCGATTACTTCGTACAGAATGCCTCCTTCATGAAATGTGACAATATCACTTTGGGATATTCGTTCAAAAAGCTGTTTGCCGCTCCGATTGGCGGACGCGTATATGCAGCCGTACAGAACGTATTCACTATCACCAAATACAAAGGACTTGACCCTGAAGTAGAAAAGGGATTGGATAACAATATTTATCCGCGTCCTCTGACTACATTAATCGGTTTAAGCCTTAATTTCTAAACCTACTAAAAATACCAATTATGAAATTCAGATATATAAAATCAATCCTATCGGCTGCCTCACTATTACTGGCAGTCAGCGTGACTTCATGTATCGGTGACCTGGATGCGACTCCTATCGACCCGAATATAGTGATGACATTCGACCAGGCAAGCGTTTTTAACAAGATATATGGAACCCTCGGACTGACAGGTCAGAAAGGCCCCGACGGAAGCGGTGACTTGGACGACATCGACGAAGGTACTTCCTCTTTCTACCGTATGACTTGGTGTGCCAACCAATTGATGACAGATGAAGCGATTGTCAATTCATGGAACGATGCCGGTGTCGCTACTATTGCCGATTGCAGTTGGAGTTCTTCCAATGAAATCGTGACAGGACTCTATTACCGTCTGACATTTGACATCACATTGTGCAACTACTTCCTGGAACAAACGGAAGGACTGACAGATGATGAAACGACACGCCAACGTGCAGAAGTACGTTTTATCCGTGCTTTGAATAACTATTACCTGATGGATATGTTCGGCAATCCGCCTTATTGCGATAAAGTATCGACAGAGAAGCCTCAGCAAATACAACGTGCGGATCTTTTCGCGAAGATTGAAGAAGAGTTGAAAGAAATCGGTGACGACGCTACCGCCACACTGGCACAGCCGCTTCAAACGACTTACGGCCGTGTAGACCGTGTTGCCGCCTGGTTATTGCTGGCACGTATGTATCTCAACGCAGAAGTCTATACCGGCACGCCTCAATGGGGAAAAGCCAAGGAATATGCCCAAAAAGTGATTGGTTCCGGCTATAAACTGGCTCCCGTCTACAAACACCTGTTCATGGCAGATAATGATGGCAGCAATGTCAACAAGGCAAGACAGGAAGTGATACTTCCCATTTTGCAGGATGGTGTGAGAACCAAGAGTTGGGGTGGTTCGCTGTTCTTGATTGCAGGTACGCACAAAAGTGACACAGGCATGAATCCCTGGGGAAGTAAGCAAGGATGGGGCGGCCCGCATTGTCGTCAGGCAATGGTAGCCAAATTCTTCCCAAACGTAAATGATGCTCCTTCCGTATTGGAAGACCAGATGGTAGTGGCAGCAAAAGATGACCGTGCCTTGATGTGCGGAGTGCAGAGAAGTACGTCGACAGGAGACAATATGAGCTTTACGGACGGATTCGCATGTGCCAAATTCTCGAACATCCGTGCAGACAACGGACTGACAAGCGATACGGATAATCCTGATATGGATATACCTCTTCTTCGTATGGCAGAAGCTTATCTGATTGTAGCAGAAGCCAGCATCCGTGCCAACAATGGTGTTTCTACTCAGGAGACCATAGACGCTATGCATGAAATCCGTAAGCGTGCGAACGCCGCCGAATCTGATTCATATACATTGACGGACATCCGTGACGAATGGGCACGTGAGTTCTGGTTTGAAGGTCGCCGCCGCATTGACTTGATTCGTTTCGGCGATTTCGGCGGACACACCGACTATAACTGGGATTGGAAAGGTGGAGAAAAACAAGGTACTGAAATAAAAGAGTTCCGCAACATTTATCCTATTCCTGCCAATGATATCAATGCGAATACAAATCTGGATCAGAATCCCGAGTATTAAATCAGACCGAAGTTATACTTTTAAATAAACAGAGTAATATGAAAAAAATAAATATATTGACGTCCATACTAGTAGCGACAGCCCTGCTGACCGCCTGCGAGGATGACAGGGACTCAAATCCTACCATACAGGAACCTACTACTTTTGTATTGAACACCCCTGCCAATGCAACGTACAACGTCTATGACCTAAATCAATCCAAGAATATCGAGTTGACTTGTATGCAACCGGACTATGGCTACCCTGCCGTAGTGACTTACACCATGCAAGCGGATTTAACAGACAAATGGACTGATGAAACGGAAACGGCAGACGCCTCTTATCTGACACTACCTTCCATATCTACATCAGCCAAAGTGGATGCCAACACACAGGAATTGAATAAGGCAATCGTAAAACTTGCCGGCTGGACATCGGAGAATGATTATGACGGCGAACCGATGAGTGTATTTGTACGTTTGTACGCACATATCGGAGATAAAGGGTATCCTATACATTCCAATTCGATTGAATTGAAAGTTATACCTTATTATATGGATATATCTGATGCCGTTCCTGCCACTTATTATTTACTGGGCGATTTCATCGGTGAAGTTCCCTGGGGAAATCCGACAATGGCAGCAGGTACCGCTTATTTCTCGATGTCACTGGTAAAAGGATATGCGTATGATGCCAATACTGGTAAAGGAGAATTTACCTACACAGGATATATCCCAGCAGATAAAGGATTTAAGGTAGTGGCTACTCCCGGTGCATGGGACGACCAATGGGGAAATGCTGACAGCGAAGGATTCACCAATTTGGTAAATGACAAGAACTCTCAAAATATTAAAGTGAATGCGGCCGGCTGGTACACACTTCATCTCAATACGCTTGAAAATAAACTGACAATGAAAGCTACTACTTTTGAAACTCAACCGACAGAATATGATGCCGTCACATTGATTTATGGTTCGGAATCTGTAAACATGACCAAAGTTACCATGGAGCATTCACATGTATGGTATGCCGACATAACAATCGCGGCAAGCTGCAAAGCCAAATTTACTTCCGGCGACAAGACTTGGGGTGGAGAGGTATTCCCGTTTGGCTCATTTGTTGATGGAGCTACCATCAGTTGCAAACCGGGTGATTATACTGTACTGTTCAACGAACTGGACGAGTGCTATTACTTCAAAGCAAAATAGATTAATCTTAAATGCAGATAGATATGAAAAAATTATCAATATATATAACCGTGTTACTGGCTGCCGCACTAACAGCCTGCAACGAAGATTTTAATGAAGGGGTAGCTTCCCCACAGTCTTACGGACAGGAAGAAGCTGCCGGCAAAATAACTTTTACAGCTACAGGTGTAGCCCCGATTAATATTGGAAATGTCGAGGAAGAATCCGTAGCGGTTGCCGTATTTACAGCTCCTGCCGTTGAAGAAGAAGCCACTTTATCCTATAAAATGAAGTTAGATAATAAAGTGACTTTAATTGTAGACGACAAAGGATACGTAGCAACGGAAGATTTGCAGAATGCAGTGGCGCAAATATATGGTATCCGTCCGGTAGAACGTACCATGAATGCAGTATTAACGTCATACGTGGCTGTCGGAAAGACAGTATATGCGGCACCGGCTGAAAGCTATGAGTTGAAAGTTACTCCGGAAGCACCGGTTATTGAAAGCGCTTATTATATTAATGGCTCTCTGACTTGGGAACAGAATGTAGCATTTGTTAATACAAGTGGTGATCCTTATACCAATTCAGTCTTTACAACAACAGTTCCTGCTCTGGTTACAGATAACACCGGTGCAAAAGATGCCTATTTCCTGATTAAATCCAACTCAGGCAAATCACTTGGCGCGGTTGATGCAGACAACGATGCTCCAGAAGGCAATCTCATTTTATCAGAAACAGCAAATCCTATCAAAATATCCGGTGGCGATTATAAATCAGTTAGAATCTCCATCAACATGATGGAAGGCACTTACAAGATTGAGAAAACAATGGATGCACCTCATTTATGGATACCAGGAAATCATCAGGAATGGAAGCCTTCACAAGCACCGACTTTATATAAGCCAGAAGGAAACAATGCTTATTGGGGAATGTCGGAATTGAACGGTGGCTTTAAGTTTACCGCACAGCCCTATTGGCCGGATGGTTCGAATGGCGGACTTGATTATGGATATGACTATTTTACCTCGAAAGAAGGTATGACAAATGATGGTGGAAACTTATCTTTACCACAGGGTATTTATTACATTGTAGTCAATTTGGACGACAAGTATGCCTCTGCAACAGAAATAACATCTATGGATATTATAGGTACAGCCACAGGAGGATGGGAAAACGGCAAAGAATTAACTTATGATGCAACAGAAAAATGCTGGACTGCAAAGACTGAAATGACTGTGGGTGAATTTAAACTCCGCGTCAATTCCAGTTGGGATTCCGGTGTTAGTTTCGGGGGAACATTAGATACACCCAGTCCTTTTACTGGAGATAATATTTCAATGGACGCAACCGGTAACTATACCATCAAATTCTATCTGAACGGTAGACTAGTCCTCATTAAAGAATAATAAATGGAAAATACATTATGAAAAAAGATATAAAACATATATTCTGGATGCTGCTCTGTCTATTCACGATAGTAGCATGTTCCGACGAAAACCATGAGATGTTAATCACCGGTCCGGAAATCCCCGAACTGGATCACGAGCCGTCTATCGAAGAATTGGTAGAAGGAATCAATAATTACCCTACTAAATTCAAGGGCGACAAGCAAGGTAAAATCTGGTATAAAGCAGCAGCCGGTGACGACTTGTACGGCTATGAAGGTGATGTATATGTTCACATCGGTATCAATGACTGGATGTATGTTCCTACGGAATGGGGTGTAAATGAAGATAAATACAAGGCAGAGAAAGTGGCGGATAATATTTGGTGCTTTACACTTGCCCCGACAGTACGCGAATGGTTTGGCGCGGAAAATGCAGCAAACATTCAAAATGTCTGCATCCTCTTCCGCAATGATGAAGCGTTGACTGACGAAAAGAAAACCAGCGACTTTTTTATCACAGTAACAGGAGACAAGACTTTCACACCGGCTCCGGTAGAGATAGCTGCCTGCCCGGTAGAAGAAGCGGGTATCCATCCATCGGCTGACGGAACGTCTGTGACTTTCGCACTATACGATTTGGATACGGATAACAATTACAAGGATTATGCTTGTCTCATTGGCGACTTCAATGATTGGGAACTTAGTACTGAATATCAGATGAAGCGTGATAACGACAAACACTTCTGGTGGTACACCGTTACAGGCATCGACCCCGCCAAAGAGTATGGTTTCCAATATTACATGGGTAGTGAAAAAGACGGCAATGTTCGTATTGGCGACCCCTATTGTGAAAAAGTGCTGGATGGCTCGAACGATAAATATCTTGTAGAACAAGGAGTTTATCCGGCTAGTGCCATACAGTATCCGAATGGAAAGACAACAGGCATTGTCTCCGTATTCCAAACAAAACCGGCATCCTACAATTGGCAAGTATCCGACTTCAAGATTGATAATCCTGACAATATGGTAATCTATGAGTTACTATTCCGTGACTTCACACAAGTAGGTTCCGAACTTGCTACGGGTACAATCAAAGAGGCTACTAAACATTTGGACTACATCAAGAGTCTGGGAGTGAATGCGATTGAACTGATGCCTATACAAGAATTCGACGGGAATAATAGCTGGGGATACAATCCATGTTATTATTTTGCAATGGACAAAGCATATGGAACGAAAGAGGAATATAAGCAATTCATTGATGAATGTCATAAACAAGGCATTGCAGTATTACTGGATGTAGTCTACAACCATGCTACTGGCAGTCATCCATTTGCTAAACTTTATTGGAATTCGAAAGAAAGCAAGACAGCCAAGAATAATCCGTGGTTCAATGTCGATGCTCCGCATCCATTCAGCGTATTCCATGACTTCAATCACGAATCGCCGCTTGTACGTGAATTTGTAAAACGTAACTTGAAGTTCTTGTTGGAAGAGTATAAGTTTGACGGTTTCCGTTTTGACTTAACCAAAGGATTTACTCAAAACAAGAGCAATGAATCAACGGCAAGCAACAAAGATGACTCCCGTATTGTTATCTTGAAAGATTACTATAAAACAGTGAATACGACCAATCCTAATGCAGTGATGATTCTCGAACACTTCTGCAATTTGGATGAAGAGTCAGAATTGGCTAAAGCAGGGATGAAACTATGGCATAATATGAATGAAAGCTATTGCCAATCCGGAATGGGAGAATCAAGCAATTCTGATTTTTCATACATGCGAAATAGCGGAATGCCTGCTGAAGGATGGGTTAATTTCATGGAAAGCCATGATGAAGAAAGAGTTGCATACAAGCAAACTGCTTTTGGCAATCTTCAAAATGCAGGTCTTGATATCCGCATGAAACAACTGGGAACAAATGCAGCCTTCTTCCTGACCGTTCCAGGACCGAAAATGATTTGGCAGTTTGGCGAACTAGGATATGATTATTCCATAATGTATAAGTACGATGGAACAATGGGAACTGAAAAGAATACTGATGCCAAGCCTGTGAAATGGGATTATCTTACTGACCAATATCGGAAAGGATTATACGACACTTATAGCACTTTGCTGAAATTACGCAATGATAATCCGGACTTATTCAGCGACAACGCATTCAAAGACTGGAAAGTAGGTGTTTCCGATTGGGACAAAGGTCGTTATCTAAGATTGGAATCCACTACAAAGAAACTGGTTGTAGTAGGCAATTTCAAGAATGAACAGATTAATACAGGTGTGTACTTTGGTAACACGGGAGATTGGTATGAATTGAATGGTGAAACATTGAATGTGACTAACAGTTCTGAACAGCCTGTTGTTATACCTGCTAATAGCTTCAAGTTATACACCAACTTTCCAGTAAACAATTGATTGAACGGTTGTAATCAGAGTTATCATAGAAAACAACCCATAATAATGTAATAAATCCCTGTTCCACAATGTTGGAGCAGGGATTTATTGCTTTAATTATTTCTTATCGGTAGAGATTTTTCTCTTCAAGCATGAGCTCTTTTTCAATCCTTTTAAGCGAGCTAGTTGTTTCATGCCTTGAAACTGTTTGTTTCTCACCGAGAAACGAAGTGTTTCACACCGAGAAACCATTCCGTTTCACACCGGGAAACTTTTTGTTTCAAACCGGGATGAAACTATCCGCCTCAAACCTGCGTCTCTCCTTCTATATATTCTTCAAGAAAAAGGTTCTCGCCGTCGAATACGGCATAAGAAAAGAAATTAATCCAGTCTCCAAGTATCAGCACACGTGAAGTGACACTTAGCATCAAATCAAGTTCAATGTGGCGATGTCCGTAAATAAAGAAGTTTATATTGGGATGACTTTTCAAATACTCTTTTGTATATAGTACCAGATGCTCCTGATTTTCCCCCATATAATCCGGTTCCTTTCCGTCAGTCCGTTTCTGCCTGCTGCGTTTCGCCCATGATAAACCAAGTTCCACGCTCCATCGGGGATGAATAGCGGAAAACAATGTTTGTAATGTTTTGCTGTGAAACATGGAACGAAGCAGTTTGAACTTCTTGTCCGGGTCGCCCAGCCCGTCACCATGAGCAAGATAGAACTCTTTTCCGTATATTTCGGTAGTCAGCGGTTCACGGTGCATAATGACACCACATTCTTTGGTGAGATAATCCCCACACCATATATCATGGTTGCCAATAAAGAAATGCACTTCCACTCCCATATCCGTCAGTTCGGAGATTTTTCCCAAGAAACGGGTATATCCTTTGGGGACGACCAGCCGGAATTCATACCAGAAATCAAACATATCTCCCAACAGATAAACAGCAGAAGCCTTGTGCTTTATACTATCAAGGAAGTTCACCAAACGCCGTTCC
Organism: Bacteroides sp. AM16-13; assembly: GCF_003602705.1. Taxonomy (NCBI): domain Bacteria; kingdom Pseudomonadati; phylum Bacteroidota; class Bacteroidia; order Bacteroidales; family Bacteroidaceae; genus Bacteroides; species Bacteroides sp. AM16-13. Next base: position 45,213 of record NZ_QTLK01000034.1, on the reverse strand, counting down.
TGCGTGCGTCCATGCTCAATAGCACGGGACCCAAGATGCGCATCGGAAAGGAAATAAACGTTCTTCATGAGTTTTGAGTTGTTAGTTATAAGAGATTGATTATGAGGTTATCACTCGTAACTAGAGAAAACCGAGTTCGAGTTTCGCTTCCTCACTCATCATATCTTTGTCCCATTCCGGTTCAAACACCAGATTAATGGTAGCCGCAGTCACACCCTCCACCGATTCCACTTTCTGACGAATATCTTCCATGATAAAATCAGCAGCCGGACAGTTAGGGGCTGTCAATGTCATATCAAGTACCACTTCTCCAGTATCGGAGACATCTATCTTATAAATCAGTCCAAGATCGTATACATTCACCGGAATTTCCGGATCGTACACCGTTTTTAGCATGGCTACAATCTTTTCTTCTATTTCAATCTTTTCCATACGTCTTCTCATTTTGTTATGTATCGCAAAGATAGAGATAAAAAATGAAACATAAAAAATTAGGTACGGAATGAGCATCGTGTACCTAAAGAATATTACATCTATTCTCTATCTTCACTAATATGAAAAACGTACCCAGATGGTAAATTGTTGCAAAAGGGAATAAAGATGTAGAGAAAATTAAAGCAATCCTTCATCCGCAAAGCTAAAGAACCCGTCTTCACAAACGACGACATGATCTATCAGGTGGATATTCATTGTATCTGCCGCTTTACGAATATGTTCTGTCAGTGTTTTGTCAGGCTGACTAGGACGGATATTCCCTGAAGGATGATTATGGACCACAGCTATTTGGGTGGCTCTTTGCAGCAATGCTTCCCGAAGGATGGTGCGTACATCGGTGTATGTTCCATCTATTCCACCGGTACTGATACGCACCTTATCAATCAGTTTCGTTGCCTGATTCAATAAAAGAACCCAGAATTCTTCTTGTTCGAGGTCGCACATCAAAGGTTGAAAGATATCATAAATATCTTTTGAACAGGTGATTTGAGGCCTTTCTTTTGTGTTTTGCAGTTTCCGACGCTTTCCAAGTTCCAATGCTGCCATCACTGTAATACTCTTCGCCGGTCCCATACCTTTAAAACGGGAATAATCGCAGACTTCCCATTTCGCTAGAGAATTGAGATTGTTATCACAAGACAGGAGCAGGCGTCGCATCAGTTCAACAGCGCTTTCTTCCGTATTTCCGGAGCCGATTAATATAGCGAGTAGTTCGGCATCGCTCAATGCTGCTGCTCCCTTTTCCATCATTTTCTCCCGTGGGCGGTCCTCCAGTGCCCATTGGTTGATGGATAGTTTGTGTTTACTTTCCATTTGCTATGTTTTGAAGGTGTAAAGGTAGGCTTATTTAATTTAATGATAGAGGCAATGAGAAAAAAATTGGTTGCAGACTTCTTCTTTTTTCTATGCAGAGACAAGTTGTACGACACCCGGGTCTCAGCATACCTGACACCCGGGTGTTGAGTAGCATGAGACCCGGGTGTCAGACGTATTGAGACCCGGGTGTCGTACAACATTCCTTTTAAGTAAAAATAGAAATGGTAGTAAACAAATTAAAAGTAGGTTACTTATAAAAATTCTTTTGGAAAGCCTCAAACTCATCTTTTCCTCTGACACAACGCTGCCACCATGCACGCCAAAAGCCTGTACCATAGCCGATAAGTTGTATAAATGCAGCGGCTATGGAATATATGCCAATAGTCAGACTCTTATTCTGAATAGTAGAATCCATGCATACCAGCAATGCATAAAGAATGATCGGCGTAAAACTGAAAAGACAGAATGGGGTTCCTAATAATAAGAGTGCCACTCCCAGCGTAAATACAGCAGGAAGTAAATGCACCAGTTTCAGAGAGTCCGGGTATTTCTTATAAAGATTAATACGGGCAATGCCGGAGTTATGCACTTGCTTGAAGAACTTCTTCAAATCAGTGCGGCGTTTGTGATACACCCAGGCATCCGGAAAAAGCCGGCAAGTATAGCCGTTCTTAAAGATACGGATACTAAAGTCAATATCCTCTCCAAAACGCATCTTTGAGAATCCGCCTAAAGCCTCATACACTGCCCGGCGAACTCCCATATTAAAACTACGGGGATAGAATTTGTCCATCTTCTTTTTCCCGCCACGGATTCCTCCGGTCGTAAAGAAAGAAGTCATGGAATAGTTTATCGCCTTTTGGATATCCGTGAAAGAATCGTGCGCACGGTCGGGACCACCGAAAGCATCGGCAGGAGAAGCGAGAAGTTCTTTCTCTACCGCATCGAAATATCCTTCGGGAAGAATGACATCAGAATCTAATATAATAAGGTATTCCCCTTCGCTACGTTCTGCCCCGTAATTACGGGTTTGTCCCGGACCGGAGTTAGGTTTAGAGAAATATTTTATATTCAACCGGCCTGCATACCGTTCTACTACTTCTTTACAGGGAATGGAGGAACCATCTTCTACAACAACGACTTCGAAATCTTTAAAGTGTTGCATGGTAAGACTTTGCAATAATTCATCCACTTCATCGGGACGATTATAAACGGGGATTATGACGGAGTAACGCATATCAAAAATGGAATATAACTATTTGATATGCAAAGTAAGACAAAAAAAAGGAAACAGCTTCTTAGATTGACGAAAAATAAATGGAACGAGGATTCGTCTCCGCAATTTTATAAGAAGAACTAAAGTAACCAACTCATAAGCCTCATCCGGCTACCGGAATCTATATCTTGCTTTTGTAATGCCTCCAGTACGTCGCGAATAGCCGCAGCCAAATGATTATCTACTGTTTTAACCGAAATACCCAAGATTTCCGCCACTTCTTTATTCTTTAGACCATGATACTTGATTAGCATTAACACATTTCTTCTTTTCTCCGGCAAGCTTTTAATGATTGAATGAATCAGGCTGATTTCTTCTTTCGAAACGATGGTGGTTTCCGGAGTAACTGAACAATGAAATAAGTCATCGTGTACATCTTCTAAAGTCAGATAATCCCAGCGCACTTCTTTTCGTTTCATATCGATCGCCTTATTTTTTGTCAACACATAAAGATAGGTAAATATGTTATCTACGTCGGCTTTATGCCGGTTCATCCACAAAGACGTGAAAAAGAATACGCATGCATTGTCTGACCACTATCCCAACTATATTCGTCCGAAGGTGAAAACAAGTAATAAACAAGAATATGTAGCACCGACGATGTTTCGTGCTACCACAATACTTTTTCCATCAATATAAAAAACATCCCCGAAGCTTCAAGACTTTTGCTTCGGGGAAACTCCCGTAGCTTTTGTTTTTTGTGGCAAACACCTTCGATAAATCATCTCCAAGAAAACAATCTATCACAATAAAAAGTTATTTTTCATGTGCCTTCCCTTTCTTTTTCTTTCCATTGCATCTATTTTCTTTCGTTTTCTTTCTAAAAAGTTTGTTTATATGCTTTTTATATTTATATTTGTGGCGTCAACCTATAATAAAAGATAAAAGTAGAAACTACAAACGCTATGAAAAGAAAGAAACACTTATCACTTTACCGATGTGAATTTTGCATGAAACCCATGCTAAATTATTCCGATTTTGTTCTAATAGATAACCTCTTAACAGAACTGTAAATCCTCCGTCATTATTAAGCAATATATTATATAGTCATTTGCACTTAAAACAAAGAGTATTTTATTTTTAATTAATTTATATTTTATATGATGGAAATTAATTTATTGTGCAAACATTTGCCCAAGAATGTAAAATGGAGGCGGTGGTTACCTCTGTTAACCTTATTCTTATTACTTCCTTCCTACTGGAGTTGCGATGACAGCGAAGAAGGAAGAAACGAGTTTATTAGTGTGAGTCATGTGGACAACCAGACAGGAGAGAAAGTAGAGATGAAGCCTGATGAAGCTCTCAATATTCCTCCTAAGGCAGGACAGCTTTCAATCTTTGTTAAGACTAATACGAATTATTCAGTTTTAGTACAAAGCAAAGTTCCTGCTAACGAACAGGAGGAAGAAGAAGTAATTGAAAATTGGTTGAAAGCAGAAAAAGTGGGCCGGAACGAAGCGACTGGTGAAGACGAATGGCATCTCGCATGGGAAGCACAAACCAAAGATTACAAACGCCGTATCGCAACCGTTTCAATCACCTCCCCCGAGGTCGACTACGGTAGGTTTATCAACATTCGCCAGGGATTCACAACCCGGCTAGGTGAAGATTTTGAATGGCTGAAGTATGGTTCATCTACCGCCTCTCCCAATGTGACTACGAATGAGAAATTGATTGGCGACTGGACGGAAGCACAGAAAGAGTATCAGTGGTCGTCAACTATCGCAAAGGAGGAAGACAAAGCTTATTGTTATGGTAAATTCGGCTTTATCCGCCTTGGTGACGATCAAGGACATGGTGCTGATCTTATCACACCCTACATTACTGACATTGTAAGAGACTCTGTACTGCTTGTTTCATTTGATGCAGTTGCTTATACTGAAGAGGATGGGACAAAAGATAATAATAAATTAGTTATCAACATATTGAATGGAGGCGAATTTGCTGACACCCACACTACGACAAAAACGATCGATCTGGATTATTATGACCCTCTTGATCCTGATGTACTTACTACAATGTGGAATAAAGGACGCCATAATTTTTATGTGGTAAGTCCTCCTGAACGCCCTGTTACTGCTAATACCAAATTTCAAATCATTGGTGGTGACTACACTCTCACTACAGGCAATAATCGTGTATTTGTAGATAATTTCTATGTCTATCGCTTGGACGATGTATATTATTATTTATTAGATGAATAAAAACAAAGTAATGAAAAACATATTTCTATATCTTAGTATCGTGACCTTGTCACTTTCCTGTTTTTCATGTGATGATGATGAAGAACTGGAAGTGGTAACCATTGGTGATGCGTCCAATATTTATATTTCGTCAGAAGCAGGCAGGCGTGAAGTCCCTTTGACAGCGACATGTGCATGGACGGTGGAGCGCGATTCATTAACCCGTCAATGGGTCAATATTGAGCGTAAGAGTGGAGAAGGAGACGGAAGTTTTAATTTAGTTTGGCGAGCTAATGAAAAATTTCCTCGTAAAGGTAAAGTGATTGTAAAACTTGCCAATAAAGTAAAAGCAGATACTATCTATATTTATCAATATGGTGTATCTCCTTCTATCGCTTTTCCAGACAAAGAAGCCCGTGTTTCTGCAGTAGGTAAAGAATTGGAAGTGAATTTGAATACTAATATTCCTGCTAGTGACAGTACTCGTATTGCGATGACTGTGGATTATGACAAAGGCGAAGAGTGGGTATCACAGCTTTTATTTAACAAAGAAATGAATAAAATGCAGGTGAAGGTTGCTGCCAATGAGCCTGAAGTGGGAGAACGTAATGCTACACTACATATTACGTATGTTGATGACTGGGGAAAAGCTCATACTACAGATTTTAATATAGGTCAGATGGAGATGGGAGGTACCAAGCAAACCGAAACCATTTCATTTGCCGAGGTTCGCAAACTAGTGAACGATGCGACTGGTTCTCAAAAAATTGAGGAGGATGTGGCTATTGAGGGGATAGTCGTTTGCGATGCTACCGGTGCTAATAATGCAGCTAATACGCAGCTTTCTAAAACAGATATCGACCTAAGTACTACTTATCGCACTACTTATGTGCAGAGTTTAGATGGAAAGTATGGTTTTGCTTTGGTTTTTGATACAAAAGAACTGAATGAACTTGTTCCCTTCGATAAAGTGAAAATCTGGTTGAAAGGTCTGACTTTAAAGAAAGAAGATAATCCTCAACGTTACACGTTGACAGACATGACTTTCAAGAGCTTTATTTCTAAAGAAGAAGGTGATGCTACGAAGTTGGTAAAGAAAGAACGCACAATGTCTGAACTTACTGATAATGATGTGTATACTTTTGTAACATTGAAAAACTGTGAGTTTCCTATTCGTAAAGGGCCGTTTACACCTTTCAATGAGGGTTACTGTCCCACTTACAATCAGAAACGTGTTGACCGTTATCCTTTATTAATGCACGACAATCAGGGACAAAGTATGTTTTTGATGACAAATATTGATTGTCCTTACCGTCGCGATGGCAATATATTGCCACAAGGTTCAGGAACAATATCAGGCGTCATTGTACATGAAGAATACACTCGTTTCGAGAATGGTGGAGATATCGGACACTATCAGATGCGTCATCTCTCGCGTGAAGACATTAAAATCGACCAATCGAAAAACAATAGTTTTTCTACTATTATTGCTGAATGGAATGCATTTAAGCTTTCAGGTACGAAAGTACTTCCTTCTGAAGGAAATGGTGAATTATGGCATACTGCCGTAACTCCAACAGCCTCAACCGATTATGGTTATCTGGGAGTTATTGACGGAGTAACTGACGGAAAAGGTATTATATCCGCTAGCAAGAACTTGGCCTTCCAAGCTAAAACCTGGTGGAACTCTTCTACAGGAAAAGCAAATAGCTGGATGATTAAGTGTTCGACTTCTGGCATCACCGGCACACACGTATCACTACAACTTGCCACATTGAATTACAGCGTTGGCGCACCTCGCTACTGGAATGTAGAATGGTCTGAACATGGGAACGAAGATGGCGAATGGACGAAAGTTGGTGAGTACACAATTCCTGACGTAGTACAATGGGGAAATACACTCTACGAACAATTGAATGCATGGAAAAATACTAATATAGAGTTACCTCTTGATTTGTTGGGTAAAAGCACTGTCTATCTGCGCCTGATTCCTTCAGCTAATAAAGCCGGAACAACCACTACTTATGACACAGCTGTAATTAACAACAACAGCACAAGTGGACTAATGTATGTAAGCATTCGCTATAACAAATAAATAGATAACGTACAATGAATAAATTTAGCAAAATACTTTATGCTGCAATGGCATTGGCAATGGCTGTATGCAACTTCAGTTGTAGCGATGATGAAGAACTGCCGACTGGAGACCTCGAATTAAACAGCGGTTCCAGTGTGACGACTGAAACATTAAAAGTGTTGAGTTACAACGTACTTGAAGGAATGAAGTTGGATAAAGCCAACGACTACAACAACTTTGTAACTTGGGTCAGCGAACAGGCCCCCGACATTATGGCCATTGAAGAAACCAATGGATTTACCAAAGAAAAGCTAACAGCATTATCAGCTCGTTGGGGACACCCCTATGCCGAAATGTGCAAGGAAAGCGGCTATCCCGTATCTATCACTTCCAAATATCCCATTGAAGTGGTAAGCCGCATTTTGGATGGGGTATGGCACGGAGGTATTCATGTCAAGATCAAAGGTATCAACATTCTGGTACTTCATCTTTACCCTTTCTCGTATACCCCCTCCGGTTCAAATGCCGCCAATGGCGACGCTTACCGTTTGGAAGAGGTTCAAACGTATCTCGACAATACTATCCGCAAGTATCCTGATGAAAAATACTGGCTGATGATGGGCGACTTCAATTCGTTCTCCCCACTTGATAAAAACGATCTTTCCGGGGGAAACACTATCAATTATCAGGTGCATCAAACCATTCTCGACAATGGATATAGAGATCCTGTCCGTGAGATGAATATCAACTTTGTGCGCAGCTGCCCTACCATCTACGGAGGATGGACAGGTCCCACCGAATCTTATAAAGGTTCGCGCATCGATTTCATCTATGCATCAGGAGAGGCTATGCGCAACATGCTCAATGCCCAGATCTTGATGGACAATTTCACCGACAACTATTCCGATCACTATCCAGTGACGGTAACTTGCCGCATTTATAATGAATAAACTTATTTAAGAAAGCGCTTAATCTATAAAAGCACATGAGACAATTAGTAAATAAATACAATGCATCGCTCTATCGGAATACTTTCCGAAATGCTTTGCTCATGCTGGTGGCATGTTGCCTGTTGCTTCCGGAAGCAGTGGCGCAGAACGCAAATCGAAAAATCAAAGTGACCGGAACGGTATTCGACGAAGAAGGCTTGCCCATGATTGGAGCAACCATCAGGGAAGCCACAACACATGTCGGCACCTTGACCGACCTTAACGGGTGGTATGAGATACAGGTCCCTGCCAATGGCACCCTGGAGGTTAGCTTTATCGGCTATGAAAAGAAAAGAATCAATGTGACGGGACGCGAAAAGATCAATGTAAAGCTCTTACCAGATAAGAAAACAGCCTTGGACGAAGTTGTAGTTATCGGTTATGGAGCTGTTAAGAAGGCCGATTTGACCGGTTCCGTATCGAATGTTAAAATGGGAGATATCCAAGACGCTCCGGTACTTTCTATCGACCAGGCTTTGCAAGGACGTATTGCCGGTGCGGATATCATGTCAACGACCGGTGAACCGGGTGCCACGACTTCTATCCGTATCCGTGGTACACGGTCAATCTCGGCCTCTAATGAACCGCTGATCGTAGTCGATGGTGTTATGGACGCCGTTCATGACCTGAACGACTTGAACACCGCCGATATCGAATCCATCTCTGTACTGAAGGATGCATCTTCTACGGCTATCTATGGTTCGAAAGGTAGTAATGGTGTTATCATCATCACCACCAAGAAGGGACTGTCAAATGCAGACAAACCGAGTATTAGCTTCAAAACAGATATCGGTTTCTCCAAAATTCCACAGAAGCTCGACATCATGAATGCATCTGAACTGGCACAATATCGTAACGATTATGCTTATTTTAATACCGCGGATGGAAATGATGAGATTACCGATGGCACTCCCCTGTCATCATACCCTTACTCCGATCCCTTCTCTTTGGGCGAAGGAACCGACTGGGTAAATACGATCGGACGTACAGCCATGTACCAGAATTACGCACTCTCTTTGTCAGGAGGAACAAAGAAAACGTCTTATTATGTTTCTTTAAGCTACAACAACACCGAGGGGGTAATTCGCCGCAGCGGTCAGGAACGTATCACGGGGCGTGTTTCACTTACCCACCAACTTTTTAATTGGATGAAAGTGGGATATACCGGCAATTACACTTGGCGACACAACGACGAGAATTTAGCTTCTATCGGTGGTACAGGATGGTGGAACTCCGCTATCTATTTGAGTCCTACCATTAAACCAATGGATGACTATAACCCGTTCTATTATTCCGGACAGAAGATCAACACTCCGTTGGCTACCATATTGCTCAACACCAATTATCAGGTACGCCACTCTACTAACCATACCGGTTTCATCGAAATCGAACCCATTAAGAATTTGAGGTTTAAAAGTCAGTTCACCTACTATATGTACCAGCGTCACACTTACCGCTACTATCCAAGCACCTTGCCTGCCAAGGTTGAAGGAGAGGGAGGCGAAGCCTATCGCGCCGAGTATGACGACCACAACCTCCTGACCGAAAACACCCTGTCTTATTTAAAAACATTGGACTCGGGCCACACATTCGACGGGCTTCTTGGTTTCACGGGACAGCGCCTTTCTTCAAATGATTTCTCGCTGAATGGCAAAGGGTATATGGACGACAACGTAAAATGGAACAACATGAATGCCGTACAAGACAAACAAACATACTCGGCCTCATCGAGCACCAGCAAGCGTACTAAAATGTCTCTATTGGCTCGTTTCAACTATAACTACAAACAGAGATACTATTTAACTGTAACTGGCCGTTATGATGGTGCTTCCAACTTTGCCGCTAATAACAAGTGGGGATTCTTCCCTTCCGCAGCTTTGAAATGGAATGCTGCTAAAGAAGAATTTATGAAAGGGGTCGACTGGGTTAATGAAATGGCGATCCGCGTGAGTGCCGGACGTACCGGTAATGACGCAATCAGCACCTATCGTTCGCTGGCCGCTCTTTCCAGTACCACAAATGGTTATCTTTTTGGTGGTTCACAACCTGCGGCATACTATCCTTCGCGTCTGGCAAGCCCTAACCTGACTTGGGAAAAGACCGACCTCTACAATCTTGGTATTGACCTGGCGTTCCTGAACAACCGTTTGTTCGTGACTGCCGAAGCCTACATTTCGAAAACCAGAGACTTGTTGCTAACCTTACAGACACCGACACAAACCGGTTATTCTTCCCGCCTGACCAACATTGGCAAGACCTCAAACAAGGGAATCGAACTAACCATCGAGAGCCGTAATATCGAGAAACCGAAATTCTCATGGTCGACTACCTTCACCATTGCTCACAATGAACAAAATGTGGATGACATCGGTACGGAAGATTTCGTGAAAGCTTATGGTGCACCAGGCAACAACTCATACATGATGTATGGTTATGTAAAAGGTTACCCCTTGAACGCCCTATGGGGATTCAAATATGGTGGTGTATGGAAAAACCAAGACGAAGTGAACCGTAATAAAGCTACTTTTGCCTACGCATCTCCTTCTACAACTTCAAACGGTTCGGTGCGTTACTACGATATCAACCACGACGGAACGCTTAGTCAGGACGACTTGGTTTATCTGGGCAATGCCGATCCTTGGATTTATGGAGGTTTGCAGAACACCTTCCGTTTCGGTAACTTAAAAGTGGGTATCTACTTCAACTACTCCCTGGGTGGCAAAATTTACAACTATGCCGAACTCTATATGTCGGGAAGTACGTTTACCAACCAATACCGTTACATGCTCGACTCTTGGCATCCGGTTCGTAACCCGAACTCCGATCTTCCTCGTGCCGGGAGTATTGATACACACGTACCCAGTGACTTGCAAATTCATGATGCAACCTTCCTGCGCTTGAAGAGTATTTCCATCGGCTACACATTCAACCTTTACAAGAAAACGAAATGTATCCGTGATCTGACTTTGAGTGTAAACGGTGAGAATCTCTACCTCTGGAAGAAATACAACGGATTCGACCCTGACGTATCAACCAGCGGCGATTCTACCCTACGACGTATGGACTTGGGTGCATACCCAAAACCGCGTACCATTACGTTCAGTGCCCAAATCAGATATTAATTAATGCAATAATATGAAAACTATGATAATGAAGAAAAGAAAAAATTGGTTGACCGCTCTTCTGTCAATGTTCGTGCTAGCTTCCTGTAGTCTGGAAGAAGATACGTCAAGTTTTTCTACACCCGATAACTTTTATCAGACGAAGGAACAATGTCTCTCTGCACTCAACTCGTGTTACATTCCTTTAAACGGAACTTATAACTATACACTCTTTATCGCTACAGAGTCTTGCACCGACCTCATGTATATCAATTCGGGTACATTGGATTCCCGTCTGGATATTTCCCCCGCAAAGCCCCGCCACGGTGAAACCGTTTGGAACAATGGCTACAAAGGCGTAATGTACTGCAACGCTGCCATCAATGGAATCGAAAACTCTCCACTCGAAGAGAATGAGAAACTTCCTCTGTTAGGCGAAGGCAAAATCATGCGTGCGTTCTATTACTACCTACTGACTTCATTCTTTGGCGATGTGCCTTTTTATACAGAACATGTGGCAGATGTGGAAACACAGCAAAAGATAGGACGCTTGGGCCGTATGTCGGCTGTGGAAACGCGTGAATATCTAATAAAGGAATTATCAGCAATTGTTCCCCTGATGGATCAGGTACGTTCGTCAGAAGTGGCCTCCAATCGTACGGGTGCTGCCACAGGATGGATGCTGATTGCCAAAATGGCGATGTGGAACAAGAAGTGGGATACAGCGATTGACGCAATATCCAAGCTCGAAGAGATTTATGGCGACCTCGGTCAATATCCACTCGAAGATGTAATGTTCCGTAACAAGAATACGCCTGAATCAATCTTTGAAATCCAGCACTCTTATGTAGCCGGTGGTTTGAACTATACCTCCAACCTTGCCAGCATTTGTATGCCTATCACCCGCCGTTCAGGTACCTGCGAATATGACGGCGTGGAAATTCCGGAATTGGGCGACAAGTCTACTTGTTGGACTCCCTGGCGTCCCACTGCTTATTTCTGCCAGAATCTGCAAACAAAGATTGGCGGTGACTTACGTGCCAAATATAATATGGCTTGGGAATACAACGGCCATGCTTTCAAAAGTGTAAGCACTGCCCCCTGGCCGGGCCCGAAATTCTGGTGTCCATATCTTGACAGTAGCCGCGACGGAAATAATTATAAGATATTCCGCTATGCCGACGCACTGTTAATGAAAGCAGAATGTTACTGCCAGCTGGAGCAAGATCCTGACATTGCCATGAAATATCTGAATATGACCCGCAACCGTGCAGGCATTGGTGACTACCCGAAATTCCGCACTTGGGCACGATTGATGGATGAAATCCAAAAAGAGCGCGGACGCGAACTGATTGGTGAGTTCCAGCGTAAATTCGACCTGGTTCGTTGGGGAATCTGGTATACGCAGACTTATGAAAACACCGGTTCATCAAGTTTAAAAGAGAATATCCGTCCTTGTCATGAATACTATCCGATTCCGGACACGCAGGTCGTTTATTCCGGCTATGCACTCGATAACAAAGCTTATGATGCTTACTATGGTTCAACTACTCCTCAATAATAATTTATCCAGATATTCAAATCATATGAAACTTAATTGTCTAGGAATAACACTATTTGCATTAATGATGGCTTTGCCTGGGTTTGCCAAAGACAAACGAGGAAAACAGACCATGAAAATTATATCTTACAACATAGAATATGGTATGCGTGCCGATACCACCGCAGGAAAGACCATATTCTCTACATGGATGCGCAACCAGGATCCCGACATCGTATGTCTGCAGGAAGCCAATAAATTTACGCAGAAATCACTTGAAGCATTAGCTGCCTCCTATGGGCACCCTTATGCAGTGTTGCAGAAAGAGAAAGGATTTCCGACTGCCATAACATCTAAATATCCTATCGTGAACATCATGAAGGTGGAAAACAACATGTGGCATGGATTCGTAATGGGTACGATAAATGGTTACCACATTATTTCGCTGCACCTTAGTCCACACCGTTATGAGAGCCGCCAGCTTGACATTGACCTTATTCTCGAAACCATCCGCCAAAATGGACCATTCGAGAAATGGCTCATCATGGGTGACTTCAATTCCGTATCCCCCGTCGATGCCGGAAAATATGCCGACGGACGCCTGGCCGACCGCCTTCGCAAAGAAGAAGAAAAGCGCCCTGCATTAAAGAATCTCGTAAATGGAGAAATCGACTACTCGGTGCATCAACGTATTCTTGATTTCGGTTTTATTGATTCGGCACGTCTCGATAAAAACTTTTCGGAGAAAAATTTCGGGGCACGTATTGACTTCATCTATATTTCGCCTGACTTGAAGTCCGCTTTCACCAGAGGGAACTTTATCATCGACGACTTTACCAAGAAATACTCCGACCATCGTCCGGTCTATATGACTTGGGAAAAATGATAGAACTGTTACTATAATTAATGAAACAATTTACAATTATGATACGAAGAAAATACTTATATCATTCACTCCTACTGATAATCTCGACATTCAGCTTCATACTTACAAGCTGTGAGAAAGATTTTGAATGGGAACTTCCACTGGCTTTCACACAGAAGAATCTGATTTTATCTTCGGGCACAGGAACCACCCACATCTTAGTGTATGCCACAAAGAACTGGAATGCTCATTTCGTGGAGAAAGTGGACTGGGCTTCTATCGACCGCCTCTCTGGTAAGGAGAACAGCGAAATCATATTCTCATACGCTGCCAACTATGGTGTAAACCGTAAAGTGCAACTGGCTTTTGAAACCGAAGAGCATCTTCGTGATACAATAACATTGGTACAGAGCGGCGAAATTTCGTCAAGTGACGCTCGTCTTATCATCAATGAACAGACAGTAGAAACGCCAGCTTCCACCACTACACTCGACTTGGAGCTCGACACGAATCTAAAGTACGACCTCTACCGCATCAGGTATCTCGTAACGTATAGCTCCGAAAACCCCGAAGAAAATTGGATTGAAGAAGTATCCTATGATAGCGAAAAACTTCATATCAAACTGGCTGCCAATCCTGCTTATGAGCCCCGCAGCGCCCAAGTGCGTTTAGCAATTTCCATCCCCGCCAATACAATTAATGGTGGTCAGAAAGTAGTGACAACCAGCACTACGATTACCCAACTGGGAAAGGAATGAAAATAAAAGAATTAGTGTTTATCAGTTAAATACAATGACTCTAATATGAAACAATTTATTAAATACAGACCAATACAACTGGTCACTTTTTTAGGAGCTTTCATGCTTTCATTGTCCGCCTGCGAATTGGACAATGGAGATGAAGCCAACTTTGAAGAATTTGGAGCCGACGGAAAAACCTATACGCTCTCTTCTGATGCTGGCGACTTGGCAATTAAAGTCTATTCAAACCAGAATTATAACATTGCGCTTGAAGATAATAACGGTGAATGGGTAGCAGTAGCCGAAAGAAATCTTTCGGGAGACGGCACACTCCATGTAGAGTACGATTTTAACGACGGCTTCCCGCGTATGGCGAAGATCTGCCTGACTGCCACTAGTGCAAACCTTTCAGATACGATCTACCTGAAACAGAAAGGCGTGAAAACCCCGACATTTAAATTAGCCAAGCCTAATATGACTGTACATGGTTATGGAGGCGAAGTTAGAGCAGAGCTTGATATGAATGTCGACATAAAAGATCTCCATATCAGTGTAGATTACACAAGTGACGAAGCAGCTATGACAGTGCTCGACAAAGAGGATGGTTGGGTCAGGGATATCACTTATGAGAATGGTTTTCTTATCATCCAGACCGATCCGAATCCCGACGAACGCGCAGTACGTACTGCTACCGTTAATTTGGTTTTCATTGACGGTTGGGAAGTCGAAAACAAACAACAACTTTTCCTAATGCAAGCAAATGCAAAGGACGAGTTGGGCGTTGAGGTTTCGTTTATAGATGTTCGCAATTTGGGTGATACGGACGGCATGAAGGTGACCGATGATATTTATATTACCGGATATGTAGTAAGCGACCGCAACTCCGGCAATGTAGGCGATAACATACAGACTACCCAAAATTCAATTGACTATACTATCGCACAGAAGACCGCTTATATCGAGAGCCTTGACGGACGTTACGGATTTTGTATTGAAACTCCCACAGTGGACGACAATACGTTCTCACGTTACAGCAAAGTGCAGATCCTATTAAAAGGAACCAAGGTAATCCTGCAAGAAGATCCCGAACGTTACACGATTTCCGGAGTAACAGCTTCTATGGTCATGTCGTCCACTGAAGGTACTGCGTCGGATTTGCCTGTAAAAGAAAAATATATGAGAGATCTGACGGACGAAGACATCTATACTTATGTCACACTGAAAGATTGTGAACTGCCTGTCCGCAAAGGCAGCCTGACTCCGATCAACGAAGGTTATGCCAATGCCGGTGGTGCCCATCGCTGTGCCAAATATGCAACGCTGATGCGTGATATCAATGGTAACAGCATGTATATCTACACCAATACGACTTGCCTTTATCGCCGTGACGGTACTCGTTTGCCTTATGGTTCAGGTAACATGTCCGGTGTTATCGTACATGAGCTTTTCACTCGTTTCGAATACCTGGAAGCAGCAAACGGATTGATTGATGAAGAAAAAGCCGGCGACATCGGTCGTTATCAGATTCGCCACATGTCGAGATCCGACTTTAAGATGGCAGATGATTTCAAAAACAGTTTTTCAGGCTTAATTACTGAATTCCGTTATATCAACACCAATGGCATCATCAAAGAAGATGGTTCTTTCCCTTCTACCTATGGAGATGGAGGTCGCTTCCGTCACACTTATACCAAACATCAGATCGGTAACGGTTTGCGTGGAAATGGTAGTGGTGATTACACATATCTTGGTCCTGTAGGTAATAGCGCAACCGGTCCTTTTGGAGACAATAGAGGTAATGTAAACGGGTTCGGTATTATTCTTGAAGATGGAACAGACTATCAGAAGAATTATCAAGATACCAACACTGACGGTAAAGGCAATACAGGCGGCAATGCCTGGCTGGCTTGGGCGAACCCCTACTGGTGGGATGAAGAGAACAATCGCGGGTATGCCTGGATTGTAAACTTCTCGACTAAAAACATCACAACCAATCATCTTTCCATGCAGCTTAGTGTCAGCAATAATGCCGGTAACCAAGTAAGCAAACCTCGCTTTTGGAAAGCCGAATGGTCATTGACCGGTGATATGGACAATGAAGCCGACTGGCATTACATCACCTCCTATACCGTACCTGATATGGTAGTATGGGCCAACACGTTGTTATCACAGTGTCCGGGCTATAAAGCCATTGATGTGGAGCTGCCATTGACCTTGCTGGGTAAAGAGAATGTGTATATTCGTTTAATGCCCGAGAACAACAAAGCCAGCAACGGTGCTTCCTGGGTTGATAAGGGAGCTACGATTTCGGTAAAGGGTGATGCAACCAGTGCCATGAATTATTTTGCTATTCGTTATAATAAATAGGGCATACCCCCAGTCCGGATTTATTAAAAAGAAGCCTCTTCTTCTACCTTAACGGTGGTCGAAGAGGCTTTCCTCTCATCTTTCCGCATGCCTTATAAGCTTTTTCACCACCGGATAAATTCCTTTTGCAAACCTATCAAATCCTAAATCTGTAAAATGCTCGCCGTCAACCGTACTCTCTCCATCCTCGCCCAATAAATGTTCCGATTTTAAATAGTGCAGATTCTGATAACCTTTCTTCTTTAACTCCCTAAATGCTTTTCGCAATGCCTCATTACTCTCTTCCACCCACTCCCCTTTTTTCAAATTAAACTCTGCCAATGGAAAAGGAACGTGTTCTATAAACAAAATCTGTACTCCCGGTATTTTATCTTCAATAATACTCATAAATCGTTCAATACGCTCATTCAACATAGAAGCACTCACATTGGGAATAAAATCCATCACAATAACAGAAGGATTTCGATGTGTCATCAATTCTGCTATTTCATATTCCAAATGCCCATGTCCGCTAAAACCCAAATTCACAACTTCCCTGTTTAGCATACGGGAAAGGATATTTGTATAGGCCATCCCCGGACGCGTTGCACAACCGCCTTGAGTGATACTTGTTCCATAACAGATAACAGGACGTTCTGTTACGGGTGATTCCACTTGCGGTTGGCGAATCACAGCCTTTTCTTCTATTCCTATTTCAAGTGTTTCAATACCATCATAAAGGGGCAGGTAAAGCATATACTCATTCATTTCACCTTTCATATCAGAAATGATAACTCCCTCGTTCTCCTTGCCTTTTGGACGAGCACAACGCACATAACGCCATTTGCCACTTTTTAGCACATAAAGATCAAGTCCCTTTACGCCTACCATGGCCATGTGTGACATACTGTTATTCCTTTTTGTTACCCATTTGGCAGCAATCGCTGTTGAATTGGTCGCAAAGCGTACAGCCAGTCCGGGTGTATCCTGCCCCAATATCCATACCCACTTTTTACTTTCCCCCCTACAGGAAAGAGGTAAACGGGCATAACGCCCTTCCGTATCGTCAGACATCTTACCAATAAGCGGAAAATCATCTGCATTATAATATTTCAAACTCTGCCCCATTGCAGTAACAACGCAGCAAACGAACACATACACACTTACAATTAGTTTCTTTTGAGTCATGGTTTTAAAAATTAGCATTAATAATAAAAAGCAAACAGAGAAATAAAGGAAACACAAAAGTATAATATTCAAAAGCAAACAACAAGAAAAAGCAATTAAAAAAGAAAATATCTCTTAATTAGTTTCGTTTTATAACCTTTTATAATTATCTTTGCTTCAAATAAGCCACTAAAGAAAACGAAGTAAAAACCTAATTAAGTATTAAATCTATATAACCCTTTAAAAACGACTCCCGTATGAGCAAGAAACTATTATGTATAATGTGTTGTCTTTTCACCACATTAACTACATTTTCACAAAACAAAGAAGAAAGTTTATCTACTCCGGAATTATTTGACTTCGTATTGTTAAAATGCGATTTGAGCTCTCCCGTCGAAAGCAAAGATGCAATAGACGGAGCCTTCAAGAAAGGATTAAACGGTATTTTCATCAACAACAAAGAACTGGCGAGCTATGCTACAAACAAAGGAATGGTAGCTGTCAGCAAATATACGATGTCAAAATGTCAAACCATACTAGATAATATAAAAGACAAAAACAAAACTACTCTAGTGTTTGCACGTGAAAGGAGTGACGGATATCTCCGCAATGCTTTGTTAGATCACTGCTTTGTAGAATTATTAAACGACACAATTTCCGGCGAGGAAAGATGGCTAAAGAAGCTAATAAACTCTTCTTTGGATATACGCACCCGTCTTATCAATAATAATACCCGTATGGTAGTTGATGTCACCAACAAAAGCAGTATCCCTTATCACATTCATATAACCCAATGCGATAATTTAAAACCGGAACAAAAAGAAGTGACCCTGTCTCCAATGAACCAAACTACTTTGTTTTTGAATGGTGACGATATCAAATCTCCTCAATACACATTGCGTGCAAGCATCAAAAATGCGTTCAATACAGAGAAAAAGCCACTAGAGTATGCTTTCCGCCTTCGTGGTATGGATTATATGGTAGGAACAGAATCTCAAAACATGTATAACATCATCCCTGCCCCACGCTCTCTCGAAGAGAAGCAAGGCAAATTCATCTTTAATAAAGAAACCCGCATTATACTAAAAGATAAAAATGCCGAAGCGCCTTTACGATTCTTGACGGACAGATTAACTCGGATAGCACAATTGCCTCTAAAAATACAGAAGAGCACTAAAAACATTTCCGGTAACTATTTGATTTTCAGCCGTGCCAACGATCCTACATTAGGAAATGAAGGTTATAAAATCAATATTTCTACCGAACAGATACAGGTACTGGCAGACAAAGAAGCCGGATTCTTCTATGCCATACAGTCTTTATTGCAACTGCTTCCACCGGAAATCTACTCCAACACAACAGCATACACAAACGAATGGAGTATCCCCGCAGCGAACATTATGGATATACCACAATTTGAATACCGAGGATTACACTTAGACGTAGGCCGACATTTATATCCTGTTTCTTTTATCAAAAAATACATTGACTTAATGTCTATGCAAAAAATGAATCGTTTTCATTGGCATCTGACAGAAGATCAAGGATGGAGGATAGAAATCAAGAAGCATCCGAAGCTGACCGAAATCGGTTCCATGCGCAAAGAAACAATCATCAACCGATATTCTGCCGCAATTCCGGGAATATACGACGGTACACCTTATGGAGGATTTTACACACAAGAAGAAATCAAAGAGATAGTGGCGTATGCCAAAGAACGTTATATTACCATCATCCCCGAAGTTGATCTCCCGGGACACATGCTCGCCGCACTGGCTACTTATCCCGAATTAGGATGCACGGGAGGACCTTATGAGGTAGGTACAAGATGGGGAATCTACAACGATGTACTTTGTGCCGGTAATGAAAACATCTATCCTTTCATTGAAGATGTCCTGCTGGAGGTATTCAAGTTATTTCCCGGAGAATATGTACATATAGGAGGAGACGAATGTCCGAAAACACGTTGGAAATCCTGTCCGAAATGCCAATCGAAAATAAAAGAACTGAAATTGAAAGACGAACATGAACTTCAGAGCTATGTCATCAGAAGAGTTGAAAAATTCTTGAATAAGAATGGGAAGAAGCTGATTGGATGGGATGAAATATTAGAAGGCGGAATAGCCCCTAATGCAGCGTTGATGTCATGGAGAGGTGTTGCCGGAGGAATTACCGCGGCAAAATCAGGGCATCCGGTCATCATGACTCCTAACACTTATGTATATCTTGACCACTACCAGGCAAGCATGGATATATCTCCTTTAGCAAACGGACGAATCTGCGCACTCGAATGGACATACGGGTACAACCCGATTCCCAAGGAATTGACGGAACAAGAAGCAAAACACATAAAAGGAGTACAAGCCAATGTATGGACAGAATACATAAAAACTCCGGAGCAAGTGGAATACATGGCATACCCCCGCGCCAATGCTGTTGCCGAAATAGGCTGGAGTAGCCCAGAGCACAAAAATTGGGAAGACTATTTAGACAGGCTTCAATATCAATTCAAAAGATGGCAATTTTATGGTCTGAATTGCGCAACCCATTACAAGAGTAAATGATTTAATTCGCTA
Source organism: Bacteroides sp. AM16-13 (assembly GCF_003602705.1). NCBI lineage: Bacteria > Pseudomonadati > Bacteroidota > Bacteroidia > Bacteroidales > Bacteroidaceae > Bacteroides > Bacteroides sp. AM16-13. The sequence goes on along the minus strand of NZ_QTLK01000034.1, from coordinate 25,042 downwards.
ACAGAATTATCCGACTTAGATCTGTACGATTTAAACAAAAAAACACAGTTTTATCCTATTCTGGCAAAGAGTTATTCTCACCGTAACGAGAAAAAATACTCATTGTAATGAGAAAAAGTTCTCATAGCAATGAGTATTTTTTCTCATAGGAGTGAGTATAGTTGAGAAAATGAACTTCCCTGATAATAGCTTTCTTACTACAAAATGCAATCTTCTTTATCAAAAAAAATGTTACGGACAGTAGAACTGTCCGTAACATCATACCTATCAAAAACACTAAAAATAAATATACTATTGTATTTTCATGCACCAATCTAATCTATTTCATGAGCCAATAAAAGCATTTGCTGAAGCTCTGCCAAGTCACGCAGAATCAAGTCCGGATTAGGACGGACAGCAATAGCTGTTTCATACGTCGTTTCGCCGGAAAGTACCAGCACTCCCAAAGCTTTTGCTTTCTGCGCCATCAATATGTCGGTATAAATACGATCGCCCACCATAGCTACCTGATCCGCACGCAAGTTATGACGTTCCATTATTCCGTTCAACATTCGCGGATCGGGCTTTCCAATCACAACATCCGGCTCCCGCCCCGTAGCATACTCCAAACTGGAGCAAATAGAGCCACAATCCACCAATACTAAAGGCTTATCCGTAGGACACACACGATCCGGATTAGTGGCAATATAGAGTTTCTTCTGATTAATCCACCACGCAGCACGACATAAACGCGAGTAAACAAGCGACATGTCAAAACTGACAACCACTGCGTCCGGTTCATCATCAGCATTGTCGTCAGTAGACTCGAATCCGGCTTCCTCAAACTCTTTTATCATGCTGGGAGTGCCCAACAAGAAAAGCCGTTTACACTCCGGATGATGTACACGTATGTAATCTATGGTCGCCTGGGCCGATGTATAAAATTCATCTTTCACTGCTTTAATCCCCATGCCGGATAGGTGTCGAAGATAATCATTCGTGCTTTTGGAAGGATTATTCGTCAGAAACGAGTAACCAATTCCCAATTCTTTCATTTTATCCAGGAAAGCAATCGTAAAAGGAAATAACGTGTTTCCGTTATAAATCGTTCCATCCATATCCAAAGCAATATGCTTGATCCGACGAATACGATCCATAAGTTCCGCGTTCAGTTTATGTTCTACCTCATTAATCATTATCATACCCATTCGCTTTTGCCGACCATGCGGCCATAAATATCAAAGTTCCCATTATAGCAATCAGGATTAATGCACCCACTGCAATATTCCAACCATAATGTTGAGCTAACAATCCTAATCCCCAACCGGAGACCAACGTACTGGCATATCCGAACAATCCTGTGAATCCGACTGCCGTAGCGGCTGCTTTCTTTGTGGCTATATTAGCCGCAGCAATACCTACCAAAGCTTGCGGACCATAAATACAGAATCCTGCGGCTCCCAATAAAAGCGTAGCAAGCCACATGGGAGGTTGGGATATTCCCCAGAATAAAGCAACGAACACCGTAGCCAGTGCCATGCAAATCACACAAACGCGTGGACCACGTCCACCAAAGAAACGATCGGTTGCCCAACCGGCTACCAGCATACCTACAATTCCGGATATTTCAAAGGCTGCCACCATCCAACCTGCATGATGAATAGAAACTCCCTTCCATTCTCCCAAAAGAGTCGGTCCCCAGTCAAGTACAGCATAGCGCACGATATACACAAAAAAGTTGGCAATAGCCAGTACCCAAATCGCCGGATTTCCAAAGACATTCTTACGCACAAACTGCTTAAATTCGGCAGAAGTATCTTCTTTTTCTTCTGCGCCCGTTTTTGAGTTGAGCTCCGGAAGACCTACCGAGCGAGGCGTATCGCGCAAAGCAAACCACAAACCGACTGCACCCACCAAGGCTATAATAGAAGGAAACCAGAAACACCAGCGCCATCCGAGACTGACAATATATCCACAAACAATCACCACTAAACCTGCGCCAACAGAATGTGAGGTATTCCACACCGACATCTTTGTAGCCAACTGCGTAGGAGGTATCCAATGCGTCAATAAACGGGCACAAGGGGGAAATCCCATTCCCTGAAACCATCCGTTCAGCATCCACACAATGCCAAACATCACCACAGCAGAACTAAACCCAAACCAAATATTACATGCTGCAGAGAGCACCAAACCTGTCACCATAAAATAGCGGGCATTCACCCGGTCGCCAACAAAACCGTTGGCAAACTTGGAAACTCCGTACAGTAATCCGTGTAAGGTCAGAAATAATCCCAAGTCTCCCTTGGTTATTCCCAAATCATCCTGCATGGCAGGCATTGCAATACTCAAGTTTTTACGAACAAAATAGAATAGAGCATAGCCTATCATACTTGCTATGATCGTCCGTGTCTGCCAGTATTTAAATTTCTTTGCCACTTCGGGCGCCATTCCTTGTAGTTCCATTCCTATCGTGATTAATCTGTTATTTCCCATATTTTACCTTTACCAAACAATCCATCCAGCCACTGGTCCATATATCCTGTCCGTACAGCTAAATCGAGGACAGTAAAACGACGGCGAATAAATTGTGCACGAACAAACGTTTCACGCAGACGTTTCCGTGTAATACCGATTTGTTCCGGTTCTACAGGAGCACCTACCTGCCGCAGGGATTGTTTCACTTCTTTGTAAGGAATCAACTGTTTGGACAAACGTTCACGGATTTCAGGCCAGTATTCTTTCAACTGCCGCAACTGAATAGCCAATTGCTCTCGTGTCACATATTTCGCTTTCGTCTCCTGCAGACCGATAGTAGGAAAATCAGTACCGACAAACATATCAAGAGCTACCTTATCGGCTATTTCCGGTTCGGGCCATGCCGCACAGCACGCTTCCACGTCCAGTTTCTCTAATGGGGTGTTCAACACTTGTTCATAAAATGCCGTTACAGCCAACATACCTATACTCACCTGAAAGCCATGGGAAACATGCTCACCTTGATTTAAATGATGTTCCATATTCCAAAGATGGCTGAACTGATGTTCCGCTCCCGAAGCCGGACGACTCGATTTAGACCATTGCATGGCAAAACCGCCCAGCATCAATCCTTCAATAAGTTGTGACACCGCTTTTTCGTCTCCGGCCACCGCGCCTTCAGGATTCGAAAGCGCATCATGCAATCCATCCTGCACAATCGACCATGCCTTTTCATCAATATCTTCCACGCCCATCCAATCGGCCAGAATCCAATCGGCACCAGCCGTCACTTTGGCAAACAAGTCGGCATATCCTGATGCCGTCATCGGCTTGGGAGCTTTCTTTATGATTTCAATATCAGCCAATACAGCTTGCGGTGCCGGACAGCTAAAAGTCTGTTTAGCGCCATTTGCAGTAATGGAAGCGCCGAATGCAGTATATCCATCCATGGAAGCGGCAGTGGCCACACACATATATCTTCTTCCGACCAGATGAGAAGCTAACTTCGTTAAATCATTAATCGTACCGGAGCCGACAGCTACCGGAATAGCATCATGCACTTTCAACGATTCGACCAGACGGTCAACATACGAATATTCCGCATACAGGTCGGAATCAGTGAAAATAAAAGATGGTAATAATTCTATATTCGCATTACGCAACTCTTTCTCAACTCTTTCGCCGGCAACACGATAGGTAGTTACATCAGCTACCATTACAGCCTTTCTTCCTGCAAACTGTTCCTTAAACAGTCCGGCTACTTCATTTAATATTCCGCTTCCTATACGAAGAGCACGTGTCTCATTCGCAGCTTTCAATGCTTGTTCTACTTTTGACATTTTCACAGTATTAATTGTTAGTTCACTAACCGGATTTTCCTTTACGATAGTAAACAGACGTTGCACCATATCAGGGCAACAATCTATCGAGATTGCAAAACTGTCCATACTTCTGTCGGTATATCAGATTCTATAATATCCGGTCTCTTATCTATCTCTTCTTTATATTTCAAAGCCCGTTCTTCTTTCGAAGGCAATTTGTCGTGCGTAGGTGCCACACTAATCATACAACGTACGCCACGAGCATGTAGCATTTCAACGATTTTCTTATTTTCGGGTGTTATACTATGCCCTACATAAGCGATCATATTTTCCCATGGCACACCTGATATCGACAAGTCCTCAAACTCTTTCATATTACGGGCGAAAGCGGACATCATAATCGTCGGGAAACGGTCATAATAATATCTGGCTTGGGCACCGGTATGCACAGTCAGCATCACATGTCCCTCCGCCTTATGCTTTTTGATTAAAGCCGCAATCATAGCCATCGGCACATCTTTCTTATCCAGGTTGATAATCGTTTTACCTCTGCTCCATTTGATTACTTCCTCCAAAGTAGGAATCTTGCAGTTGGTCACTTTTCCCGAATGGTCTTTCAGACGAAGCTTCTGCAACTCTTTCCAGGTATGATCGCAAACTTTTCCCGTTCCTGTTGTTGTACGATCCAAAGTAGCATCATGCATCAATACAATCACGCTATCTTTTGTCAGACGAGGATCGATTTCGAAGAAAGCCGACATCTGCTTCAGCACATTTTCCAAACCTTCGATGCAATTTTCCGAATATCCTTCTTCATACCCACCGCGATGTCCGCTTACAATGATTGAGCCATTTCCCGCATATTTAAAGAAGTCTCTCAATTGTGTGACATCGTCAAACTTTAACAGATGTAGTTTTCCCTGCGCCGACACAGACTGTATCCCTGACAACAGAAGAAACATCAATGAGGCTACGAGTCCTCTCCGCAAAACCATACAACTTTTCATAAGCATTTATTTACAAACAACAATTAAAGTAATTTTTTCTTCTAATTCAAGATATACCCTCTTGCCAACCGATTAAAGTCGGCTATCTGCGCCTGCTCCCAGGTTTTGTCCTTTCCCAGTTCCGCCGCTAATACCGATGCCACTTTCGGAGCTATTTTAAGAGCAGCACGGGCATCCAGAAATAGCATCCTCACCCGGCGGGCCAACACATCTTCTATATTCTGCGCAAACTCCTCACGAGCCGCCCACACAACATGCGCCGCTGTAAAAGTATAACCTTCATACAACTTTTCAGCAAAAGAAGGCTCTTTTTCTATCATCTTTTGTATTTTGCCCGCGTCGCTGCCATACACATAATTCCAATCATTCTCATCAAATTGCTCTTTTGTATATCCATGAACCCTCAAATTCTTCGTCACACATTCCGCAGGAGACAACCCTCCTATTACGATGGCCTGATTGATGACATCTTCAGCCATTGCACGATAAGTAGTCCACTTCCCTCCGGTAATTGTCAAAAGCCCCGATTTCGAACGATAGATTTTATGATTCCGTGAAATCTCTTTCGTTTTCTTCGAATCAGCATGCGTTGGCGCAGCCAAAGGACGCAAACCGGCAAAAATCGAAAGCACATCGGCACGGGTCGGTTTGCGGTCGAGATACTGTCCGGCCTGATCTAAAATGAAATCAACCTCTTCTTCCAATGCCCTCGGTTCCAAAGAAGCCTCATTCAGAGGAGTATCCGTGGTGCCAAGCACCACCTTGCCGTGCCAGGGCACTCCAAAAAGGACACGTCCATCTTTCGTTTTAGGTATCATTAGTGCCGAACGGCCACCTAAGAATTTACTATCAACCACCAAATGCACTCCCTGGCTGGGACGTACCTTCCTTCGCGTATCACATTCATCCATCTTCATCACATCGTCCACAAAGACTCCGGTAGCATTCACTACTACTTTCGATTTGATCTGATATTCTTTCCCGTCAAGTGTGTCGACAGCATGCACCCCATTTATTTTCCCAGCGGCATCTTTCAGCAAACAATTCACCTTCATATAATTCAAGCACATTCCACCTTTATCAATAGCGGTCAGTGCCAGCGTTATAGCCATGCGCGAATCATCAAACTGCCCGTCATGATATACCACTCCACCTCTCAATCCTTCATGCTTTAAAGAAGGTATTTCTTTTAATACAGAACGTTTTAACATCGGTAACGAACGTCCCAATGCTTTGCGTCCGGCCAGTAAATCATAACAAGTCAGCCCCACCGCATAAAAAGGCTTTTCCCACCAGCGGTAATTACCGATTATAAAACGCATATCTTTCACCAAATGAGGAGCATTGAGTCTCATACGCCCACGTTCATGTAATGCTTCAACTACCATAGAGACATCTCCCTGCGCCAGATACCGAACTCCTCCATGTACCAGCTTCGTACTGCGGCAAGAAGTACCCTTAGCAAAATCATGCTGTTCCAATAGAATAACTCTGTACCCTCTGGAGGCTGCATCCACTGCAGCCCCTAATCCGGTAGCCCCACCACCGATCACCAGGATATCACATTCACATTTCCAATTGAGCATCCTCTCAAGCAAATCACTTCGTTTCATTCCTTATAAATATTTCGTTTTCTTTCTTTATTTATAAATCAGCACTGCAAAAATACACAAAAAGAAATATCATCCAACACAAAAAGCAAATTATTTTTCATTAGCAGACCATTTTATATATAAAACGGAAGCTTTATATCATAGAATGAAACTTTTCATCTTTTTATTTGCCACATATTAATATTTAGTTTATCTTTGTGATAAAAATTGGGAATTATGACAAGTATTGCTGAAAGACATAAGTATATTCTTGAAAGTTTAGCGAAAAACGGTTTCATCAAAGTAAACGAAATCGCTAAAGAATTGGAAGTTACTCCTGTAACGATCCGAAAAGATTTAAAACATCTGGAAGAAAAAAAACTTCTCTACCGTACTCATGGAAGTGCAAGTCCGGTCAACCCATTAACATCAGATATTGATGTGCACGAAAAAGAAAAGCTTCGAAAAGAAGAAAAGAAAAGAATCGCTACTGCCGCAGCTAAATTAATAGAAGAAAACGATTCTATTATCATCGCTTCCGGTTCTACCGTACATACGTTTGCCGAGCATATCACTCCCATCAACCACTTAACTGTAGTTACAGCTTCTCTGAAAACCTCCTTATTATTAAATACCATTAATAATATCGAAGTAATCCAGCTCGGGGGAATCGTACGGAAGAATTCTTTTTCCGTCATTGGCGACTACACTTCTTTGTTTTTTGAACAAATCACTTGCTCAAAACTCTTTTTAGGAGTAGACGGTATCGACTTGGAGTACGGAATCACAAACTCTAATATTGAAGAAGCTGTCCTCAACAAGAAAATGATAGAAGCGTCATTGCGTACTATCATCCTGGCAGATTCTTCCAAATTCGGGCGACGTGGATTCGGTAAAATCTGTAGTTTAGACTGCATCGATGTGATAATCACAGACTCCGGCATTTCCCAGTCAATGGCGCAAGCGATTGAAGAAATGGGTATTGAGCTTATCGTTGTTTAAAACGACTATATCACCTAAAGGATAATCTGTCAAAAGTTACATTCAGATGACTATAACTATTTGATGACTTCATAAAAAAAGATGGACTCGAAATTGAATCCATCTTTTTTATTTATTAATCAGTAAATCTGTTACTTCTTCAGAATATCCATTGTATCAGACGCAATCAACAGTTCTTCATCTGTCGGAATCACTACTACTTTCACTTTAGAAGCAGGAGTAGAAATAATTGCTTCCTCACCACGAACTTTAGCATTCACATCGTTGTCAAGCTCGATACCCATGAATTCCATATCCTTACAAACTTCACGGCGACATTCCATCTGATTTTCACCTACACCACCTGTAAACAGAATGATATCTACACCGCCCAATGCAGCAGCATAAGCACCGATGTATTTCTTGATACGATAATAATACATCTTCTCTGCAAGGATAGCTTTCTCATTGCCAGCCGCACAAGCAGCCAAAAGTTCACGCATATCGCTTGATACACCTGAAATACCGAGTACACCGCTCTTCTTGTTCAACAGGTTGGAAACACCCGTAGTATTCAAGCCTTCTTTTTCCATGATAAACGTCACTGCACCGGCATCAATGTCACCGCTGCGAGTACCCATCATCAAGCCTTCCAATGGAGTCAAGCCCATAGTAGTATCTATACATTTACCATCTTTGATAGCGGCAATAGAACCACCATTACCAATATGACAAGTGATGATTTTCTTTCCTACCGGATTTACACCCAAGAATTCGCATACACGTTTGGACACGTAACGATGAGATGTTCCGTGGAAGCCATAACGACGCACACCATACTTTTCATACAATTCATAAGGAATAGCATACATGTAGGCATAATCCGGCATGGTCTGATGAAAAGCCGTATCAAATACACCTACCTGCGGAATGTTAGGAAGAATAGCAGAAACTGCATTCACACCTTTCAAGTTAGCCGGATTGTGCAACGGAGCCAGATCATTGCAAGCTGTAAAGGCTTCCAATACCTCCTTATTCAGCAATACAGATTCGCTGAAACGCTCGCCTCCGTGTACCATACGGTGACCTACGGCATTGATTTCATCCAAAGATTTGATAGCGCCATATTCGGGGTGAATCAACGTATTCAGGATAAACTCAACTCCTACTGTATGTTCAGGAATATCTTTTTCCAGAATTTTCTTTTCACCATTCGGCAAAGTCAGTTTCAAGAAAGATCCTTTCAGACCGATTTTTTCGATACCACCTTGCGCAATCACTTCTTTGCTGGTCATATCGAACAATTTATATTTAATAGATGAACTTCCGCAGTTCAATACCAGAATTTTCATGTCGTTGTCGATTTAATACTTACTACTTTATATCTAATACTTATTTATTTGCCTTTGCAGCAATAGCCTGGTTAGCCGTGATAGCAATCATACGATATACATCTTCAATAGAACAACCACGAGACAAGTCGTTTACCGGGCAAGCGATACCTTGAAGGATCGGGCCGATAGCATCAGCATGTCCCAAACGTTGAACTAGCTTATAAGAAATGTTACCTACTTCCAAGCTTGGAACAATCAGTACATTTGCTTGTCCGGCTACCTCCGAACCCGGAGCTTTGCTTGCACCTACTTCAGGAACAAGAGCCGCATCTGCCTGCAGTTCACCGTCCAAATCAAGAGTCGGAGCCATTTCCTTAGCTATTTTAGTTGCTTCTACTACTTTGTCTACCACTTCATGTTTAGCGGAACCCTTGGTTGAAAAGCTCAACAGAGCTACTTTCGGATTTTCGATACCGGCAACCGCCTTGGCAGTCTGCGCTGTACAAACTGCAATCTGCGCCAATTGATTAGCATCAGGAACCGGGGTTACGGCCACATCACCCATGACCAAAATTCCATTCTTTCCATATTCGGGAGCATGAGTCAGGAGCAACATAGCACCAGATACGCAAGTGATTCCCGGAGCAGTCTTGATAATCTGCAAAGCAGGACGCAATACATTACCAGTAGTGTTGCGGGCACCAGCCAACTGACCGTCAGCGTCACCATTCTTCATCATTAAACAACCAAAGAATAAAGGATCATTCGTTAACTTGCGGGCTTCTTCGATAGTCATCCCCTTCTTTTTACGAAGTTCACACAATAACTGCGCATATTCTTCGTGTTTCGGAGAAGTTTCAGGATCAATGATAGTAGCTTTACCGATGTTTCCCAATCCCCATTTTGTAGCAAGTTCATTAATTTCTGCCGGTTTACCCAGTAAAATTAGATCGGCTACTTCGTCTGTCAAAATCATATTGGCAGCTTTCAATGTGCGTTCTTCAGTTCCTTCCGGAAGAACAATACGTTGGCGATTTGCTTTCGCACGCGCCACGATTTGGTTGATTAAATTGAGCATAGATATATTGAATATTATTATAAAACGTCCTTACAATTTGTAATTTGCGGTGCAAAAGTACTCAATTTTGCAATATCCACATTACAATTTCGGCTATTTTTCTCTCCCAAGTCTAAAATATTATAATATTTAACACTGTACTCCTATTTTTCATACCTTTGCAGTGTTTTCAAACAAAATCAATAGGTTATTAGTATATGATACGTCAGTGCGCCATTTTATTTGGCTGTTTGGCTTTGGGTGAATTAATAGTTTATCTTACGGGTATCAAGCTCCCCTCCAGCATCATCGGTATGCTGCTGCTCACCCTCTTTTTAAAATTAGGTTGGATTAAACTACACTGGGTACAGGGATTGTCCGACTTTCTGGTTGCCAACTTAGGATTCTTTTTCGTTCCGCCCGGTGTGGCTCTTATGCTGTACTTTGATGTTATTGCGGCAGAGTTCTGGCCGATAGTGACAGCGACCATTGTCAGCACCGCGCTTGTACTTGTCGTTACGGGATGGGTGCACCAAATCGTCCGCAAGTTCAGGCTGGCACGTCAGATTAAGCTGGCACGCAAACTTCACCTGACGGATTTCCATCTGTCGGAGAAACTGCACCTTAAAGATAAAATCAACTTAACGAATAAAGACAAATGAGCTTCTTAGAGAATAATTTCTTCCTGCTGGCTATCACCTTCGGGATTTTCTTCTTTGCCAAATTGCTTCAGAAGAAAACAGGACTGGTATTATTAAATCCTATATTGCTGACCATCGCCCTATTAATCATCTTCCTTAAAATGACAAATATCTCATACGAGACCTATAATAAAGGAGGACATCTGATCGAGTTCTGGCTCCGCCCGGCTGTTGTTGCTTTAGGCGTACCTTTATATCTTCAATTGGAAATGATAAAAAAGCAGTTACTGCCTATCCTTCTGTCTCAACTGGCAGGCTGCATTGTCGGAGTTATTTCAGTAGTGCTGATTGCGAAGTTCATGGGAGCTTCCCAAGAAGTAATCCTGTCTCTGGCTCCCAAATCGGTTACGACTCCGATTGCGATGGAAGTAACCAAAGCCATTGGCGGTATTCCGTCACTGACGGCGGCAGTTGTTGTGGCAGTAGGTTTATTAGGAGCGATCTGTGGTTTTAAGACCATGAAAATCATGCGTGTAGGCAGTCCGATCGCCCAAGGGCTTTCGATGGGGACAGCCGCTCATGCTGTCGGAACTTCCACCGCAATGGATATCAGCAGCAAATATGGAGCATACGCCAGTCTGGGACTGACACTGAATGGAATCTTCACTGCACTGCTCACACCTACAATCCTTCGATTATTAGGTGTCTTGTAAAAACAAAATCTCTTGATTTTCCGTTATATAAAGAGTTAAACGCAAAAAGCAATTTTATGATTCCATTTAAAGATATCACATTAGCAGACAAAGACACAATCACCTCATTCACGATGAAAAGTGATCGCCGCAATTGCGATCTTTCATTCTCCAATCTTTGCAGCTGGAGGTTCTTATATGACACTCAATTCGCAGTGGTCGACAACTTTTTGGTATTCAAGTTCTGGGCGGGAGAACAACTTGCTTATATGATGCCCGTAGGCACAGGAGATTTGAAAGCAGTATTGTGGGAACTGATAGAAGATGCCCGCAAAGAGAACCAGCATTTCTGTATGCTGGGAGTGTGCAGCAATATGCGCGCTGATCTCGAAGCTATCCTTCCGGAACAGTTCACTTTCACAGAAGACCGCGACTATGCGGATTATATTTATTTGAGAAGTGATCTATCTACGCTGAAAGGGAAGAAATTCCAAGCGAAAAGAAATCATATCAACCGGTTCCGCAACACTTATCCGGATTACGAATACACACCGATTACCCCGGACCGTATTCAGGAATGTCTGGATCTGGAAGCAGAGTGGTGTAAAGTGAATAATTGTGACCAACAGGAAGGGACAGGCAACGAACGTCGCGCCCTGATTTATGCTCTCCACAACTTCGAGGCACTCGGACTGACGGGAGGTATCTTACATGTGAACGGTAAAATCGTCGCATTCACATTCGGTATGCCTATCAACCATGAAACATTCGGCGTACATGTAGAAAAAGCGGATACCAGTATTGAAGGTGCGTATGCCATGATTAATTATGAATTTGCCAACCGGATTCCCGAACAATATATCTATATCAACCGGGAAGAGGATTTAGGTATTGAGGGTTTGCGCAAAGCCAAACTGTCTTACCAGCCGGCGACGATTCTGGAAAAATATATGGCTTGCCTCAAAGAGCATCCCATGAATATGGTTAAATGGTAAATCCATTATAAATATGATGTTAAAGGAGCAAGTAAAAGCATTGTGGAAAATCTGTTTTGACGATAGTGAAGAATTCGTTGAAATGTACTTCAGACTGCGCTATAAAACAGAGGTGAATGTCGCCATCCAAAGTGGCGATGAGGTGATCTCTGCGCTTCAGATGCTTCCTTATCCGATGACTTTCGGCGGAGAAACAGTGCAGACTTCCTATATTTCAGGAGCCTGTACGCATCCCGATTTCCGAAGCAAAGGGGTCATGCGAGAGCTCTTATCACAGTCTTTCGCCCGGATGCTGCGGAATGGAGTACATTTCAGTACATTGATACCGGCAGAGCCCTGGTTGTTCGACTATTATGCCCGCATGGGATATGCTTCCGTATTCAAGTATTCAACTAAAGAGATCGTTTTGCCGGAGTTTATTCCTGCTAAAGAGATAGCGGTCAGTGTGGTTCCGGAATTTCAGGAAGAGATTTATTCTTATTTGAATAAGAAGCTTTCCGAACGGGCTTGCTGTATTCAGCACACGCTGGAAGACTTTCAGGTTATTATGACTGATCTTGCCATCAGCGGAGGATACTTATTTGTAGCCAGACAAGAAAACGAAATCAAGGGGGTGACTATTATATATAAAGGAGACAAACATATCATTATCAATGAGCTTTGCGCTGAAGATAAAGATGTGGAATATAGCCTATTGTATGCTATCAGGCAACACACCGGATATAAGCGCATGGTTCAACTCTTACCTCCCGAAGATCAACAGCCTCAACATCCGTTGGGTATGGCACGTATCATCAATGCCAAAGAAGTGCTGCAAATCTATGCCGCGGCTTTCCCCGAAGATGAAATGCAACTGGAATTGTCTGATAAGCAATTGTCTGTGAATAACGGTTATTATTATCTGTGTAAAGGGAAGTGCATGTATAGTACCGAGCGACTGCCCGGTACACATATACAGATGAATATTAGTGAACTAACCGATAGAATACTCCAGCCGTTAAAGCCATATATGAGCTTGATGATGAATTAAGACACGAATTACACCACTTAGGAAGAGTACGAAAAGAAGAGTTGCAGATAGTTTCTTCATATCTTTACTTATTTATATTCATATCTGTTTCTAATACATATACCATTTGAGGATCAATTTCTGCCGTGCGTTCACCATCTCCCTGACGGGTGTGTTGCACAAAGAGATGAAGCTTCCGCTGTTTCTTCCAGAGTTCCGTATCATGAGACGGTTCCCAGGCATCTACGGAAAAGTCGGTCAAATCCGTTATCGTCCATTTACTAATGCCGACGTCGGACGCATGTGCCATTGAGACACGGCTTCCCCGTTCTTCGTCGCGGAAAATATAAAAGACTTCCCCATCCTCTACCACAATACGCGGACGGGCAATAGGTATCATTTTCGTACCGCCACCCTTCAAGGTAAAAGGTGTTTTGCGATCTGTGATCTGCCGTTGATGCCATACTTTCCCGTCATTCCAGACGATACGATATTGGGGCACGTTACTGTCGGGATCCCGCCAATAAGTGGCTATATACGGATTTCCTTCTGCATCGGCACTCATACTTGTTTGATTAATCAACTCACAGTTTTGAGGCAAACGACAGGCATACTCTGCATTAGACAATTTGATAGGAAGTTCATATTGCTCTCCACTTGATTTATACCAAGTCACTCCATTATCAAACGAACGGGCATAACATATATCATGGTTTGTTTCCACATGCCAGCTTTCGCGCCACACCCACGAAAGATGGATGGTTCCTTTCTCATCGACATACATTTGCCAATAAGCATTCCGTTTATTTTCTCCATCAATCAGTATATCCTGCACACGAGTCCATTTATGTTCTTTCAGCGAATAACGGTTCATCACCAAGTTACCACGACCGGAAGAACCGGAACGATAAACAAACAGTAAATCTCCTCCGGATAAAGAATAAAACTCCGGATAGGTTACATTTCCTTCATCAATTCCGGTCATCGGTATTTTATCTCCCAGTTTCAGAGAACCGGGAGCAATGCTCCGGCAATAATTCAGTTTATGTCCATGATGATCGAAAGACACGTGTATGTAACCTTCTCCATCCACCATCATACTGATTACATTATGAGCATCCTTTACATTTCCCTGATATTGGGTACGGTGTAAAGTCCATTGTTTCGAATCCAGTTTCCGCTTTCCAAGTATCAGATAGCCGTCGTTATCGTAATAACTGATATATTGTTCCTCACCGTGCGTCACCAGCGAGTTATTCCGAAAGACCGTCGTATTGACCGAAGTACAGCTATATCCCTTTCCTACTTCCACCAAACGCTGGGAACAGACAAGAGTAGGAACAAGTATTATTCCGCAAAGTAGTAGTAATATCCGTTTCATGCTTATCTTCTTTTTTATTTGTCAAAGATGGAAAGAGTCCATTTTTCATGCCAGGGAATTGTTATCTTTCCGTCTTTTACAAGTACAGGCAGCCATACATAGCGTGAGTCTTCCAAGTCTTTCTTTTTCCAGCGGTCGAACATAGCGATGTATGCGTCCTTCTTTCCGATAACAGGCTGAACGTAAGTACTCTGCGCGTAAAACGTTTTATCCGCATCCGGTCCCGTACAAGGATTACCGATCGTTTTCCACGTTCCCATAATAGAATCGGCCACTGCTATTTCGGCCACATTCGGATCCCAGCCTGTGCAACCGGAGCTTAACATATAGTATTTACCATTATATTTAAACACAGCCGGAGCTTCACGAGACTCTTTGACGAAATTACGAGTAAACCGTCCGCTGGGTTTCAAATAATCATCAGTCAAAAGACTAATATACATAGTTTCATTATTTTCCGAAGAATAGAACTGATAAGCACGTCCGTCATCATCCACAAAAACTGTCTGGTCGCGGCTCATCGCATTGTTCGGACGGAAACTTCCCTGATAGACGAACGGCCCGACAGGAGAATCGGCAACCGCCACTCCGGCACAAGCCTTACTGTAATCGGCACTTTCCACATGTGCCCACATTACAAACTTACCGGTCTTCTTATTAAAGATGACTTTCGGACGTTCCAACACTTTGGACGGATGCAGGTCATGATTCGGATCGTCTTTGACTGCCGGAAGCACAATTCCTTCAAATTTCCAATTCAGCAAGTCTTTAGAAGAGTAACAACCTACTCCGGTCACGTCTGTACGATAACACTCCCACGTAGCCCAGTCCGGCAAAATCGTTTTTCCTTTCTTGTATTCACCATACCAATAGTAAGTACCATTGTGATAAAGAAGTCCGCCACCATGGGCATTGATCGGATTTCCATCCGTATCATTCCACACTTGTCCGGGGATAAATGCTGTGTTCTTTTGTGCCTGCATTGATACAGGTAGTAACAACGCACAAACGACTCCTGATAATATACACTTGATTATTCTGCAATGTCTATTCATATTCATGATATTAAATAAGATTTCTTGTTTACAAAGATAGATGATACATTAAATATAAAGGTACACTTATGTGTCAAAAAAGGACTAAAAAACAATCATTCTCCGCTAAATGCACGATATTACAGAGCATTTGCACTTCGATTTTAGCCCGCGTTTACCATATAATACGATAGGGATAGGGATTTCACCTATCAGTTCACTCAATAAAAAGAACCTACCCGATTTCAACACAAAGTGATTTTCTGGTCGAGCAGGTCATTTATATATACACATAAAATGCTTTTCTGATAATCCGGTTTCCTAATCCTATATGGCACTTCTCTATCTATGCTTCTGAAAACATACCTTACCTGCTTCCTTATCCATTACTAACTACCCTCTCTTTCATTAATAACAAACTTTCTTTTGATTATAGGTAAACTTCCTATTACCAGTATGTAAACTTACTTTTCAATAAATGCAATCTATAAATGAAAGTTGCGTTTATAAAAACAAAACTTGCAATTATATAAATGGAAGTTTCATTTATATAATCAAAGCTTGCATTTATAGTTTTCTTATAATGCAAAGAAAGTTTGGGTCCTATACAAAGGAAGTTTATCCCTTATAGAAAAGAAGTTTTCCTATAATAGTTTGGAAGCTATCTATTAACACTTCTTCTGCCAACTATAGATGAAAGAGTTAGCAGAAGACTGGACAAGCTGTGAAAGCCAGAATAGAAAGGTGAAAGGAAGGTGAAAGCCAGCCCTTCACCCGCTAATGCCGATGAACAGGGCATTGTGAAAGGTGAAGGGTGTTTTCTTGAATATGATTATTTTAGTATACCAGCGTAAGGCAATGTCTGCAACCACAACTGAATGAATTATATCCACGAAACATTTCTCAAATATGGTTTCATTCAAAGAATAAAGAAAGCAGTCTATATTGTTTATATTCAAACAATTATTCATAGCACAATTTGTGTAGCATAAAAAGTGCTACATAAATTATGCTATAAATATTGATTCTATCAAACTTTTACCGAACAATCATTGCCACATGATCCCACAACAAACGATAGAGATATCATCTATTTGTTTACCAATACAGCACCTCCCTGTGGAAGAATCTCCAGCTGCACTTTACCGTTCTCTTTCACTTTCAACGGCACAAGCTGTGGCTCTCCTTTCTTATCATCCTTATACAGGGTAACCGTTTTTCCGGCAAACATCTCTAAATCCAGTTTCAACTTTACTATTTCTTTCCCGGCATTAATGGCCGCCACATACCAAGTGTCACCGTGACGACGTGCCAAGACTACATATTTCCCCGGATATCCATCAATGAAACGTGTCTCGTCCCAAGTGGTAGGAACCGCTTTCATATAGTCCATACAAACAGGAGAAACATCTTTCAGGTTATTGGGAGCAAGCGCAAAGTTTTGTACCGGATTCTGGAATAATACGGTAGTGGCCAGTTGGAATATATCAGTAGTGCGACGCGTAGTTCCTCCGTCATTGTTGCGGTTCAGTCGTTTGTTCAGGAAACAGCCGCCGAATTCCATGCTACCCACCGTATTACGGATAAACGGATGCAGACAAGCATTGAAAGCCTCTTTATCGCAGAAGTGCTGGTTGAATACCATATTCTCGGATGCCAGTACGGCTTCACTACCTACATAATTCGGATACATGCGTTCCCATCCGCGAGGGATTGTACAACCGTGGAAGATCACCATCAGGCCGTGATCGTCGGCATCACTCAAGATATCTTCATACAGGCGCATCGTTTCTTGCTTGTCGCCACCAAAGAAATCGACTTTGATGCCTTTTACTCCGAGACTCTGTAACCATTTCATCTCGCGTTTGCGGATAATGGCGTTGTCCATGTGATTAACCGGTCCTTGCTCAATATCATTCCAATAACCGGAAGAGCTATACCATAAGAAGAGTTCCACGCCTTTACTACGTGCGTATTCTACCAAAGACTTCATGCGGTCGCGACCGATGTTCGTATCCCACCAGTTATCAATCAATGCATACTCATATCCCATTGCCGCAGCAAAATCAATATATCGCACCTGATCGTCATAGTTGATACTACCATCCTGCCAAAGAATCCAGCTCCATGTGCCGCGTCCGAAACGGTAGTCATATTTTGTTTCATAAAGAGGACGCACGACATCCCACGCAACAGTTGTTTCCACAATCGGTTTCAAAGTCTCGCCGACAGTGATAGTACGCCAGGGAGTAGCTCCCGGCAAGGCAAATGCCGGAGCAACCGTTCCGTTGCCGTTATTTTCTTCTGCCATCGGGAAAGCAACCGTATACAGATTACCTTCGCTCACATCGCTTAAACGTGAGCCGCAATATCGACTGTCCAGTCCTGTCTCGCTAACCAGCACCCAACCATCGTCACCGATACGGAACAGGCAAGGGAATGTGTAACCATGCCCGTATTGAGAACGGTCGCTCATCGGAGCATCTGCCTTGTATTCTTCCTCATAACTGGGTTTTGTACGCTTCCATCCTATCATGGCATCGCTTTGCGGACACAAGAAAGTAGTAGTCTGTTGCGGGAAACGGAAGCCGGTTTCTTCAGCAGTCACCGTTACACTTCCTTTTCCATCCTGACGCGGCAGGGTATAACAGAAAGCTACATCATTGTTGCTGACACGAAAGACAACATCTATTTTCTGCCCTTTCGGATTCTCAAAATGACAGTTCAGTTCGTTTGCCTGATAATGCACTTGTGAGGTTTTAATACGATCCTGATGGTAGACGGTATCAATCGGGGTGACCGTATGCCCTGTCAGTTTCATTCCTTTAGCAAAGTCACCGATATTCGTGTTCATACCCAAAGGTGATTTCTCCAGCATGGTTTTCCCATTATAGGTAATGGAATAACTTGGCTTTTCGGCAGGGGAAGTAAAGACAACCAATTGCAGTTTTTCATCCGGTCCTTTCACGACCACGTCTTGTGCCATCAGCGAAGTCAGACAGCAACCAGCCACCAGTAGAGTGCTTATTATCTTCTTCATATTATTCATGTTATTATGTTCTTCATTTATTTCCTGTTATTTCTCATTTGCCTTTTTTATCCGGATCACCGTAAAAGAGTAGGCAGACAATTGGCAATCAAACTTTTCTGCCACTTCCACCGTATCTTCAACAGGTAGCGGAGTATCTGCCGGTTTACCGGTCAGTACGGTTCTCTTTGCAGAAGGCTGTACCGCACCGATTCTGGAAAGGTCGACATGAGTATTCACCTCTACTGGAAGTAAATTGACCAACTTCACAATCACATCTCCACTTGCCGAATCGCGGACAATGGAAGAAGCAAAACGTTTCTGCACTTTATCGTCTTTATTATCCAAAGTGATCTTCGACGGCAAATATTCGTTTCCGGCATTCTGTCCGTAGAGTTTCTGCACATAATATCCGGTGGTCGGTTTCACTTCCCGGTTATTGAAGTAAATCAAATCCGGATTCCATTGGGTATGTCCTTCTTTGGCGAGAAGAGGAGCATAGGAAGTCATGTGTACAACGTCTCCATTACGTTCCAAGGCAGCAAGATAAAGAGCTTCCGTCAGTGCAGTTTCGATATTCGCTTTTCGTCCCGGGATATGAGTCGCATATTCGCCCAAGTATACTTTTGTCTTTTTCGAACGGTCGTATTTATCGTAGAAATCCTGATTGTTCAGGAACCATCCCGGAGTCTGATAATAATGTTCGTCCACCATCGGCACACCCAGTTTGTCGGCCAGTTTCCATCCTTCTACGTAGTCTGTACCTTCATTGAACGGTCCTACTGTACCTACAACGATCATTTCCGGATATTTTTCTTTGATGGCATTAAATATCATTGTAAAACGTTCTTCGAAGATATCGGTGATGAGATCTTCATTTCCGATACCGATGTATTTCAGGTTGAAAGGTTTCGGATGGCCTGCTTCGGCACGTACCTTTCCCCACTTTGTCTTCTTAGCGTCGCCGTTTGCCCATTCTATCAGATCAAGAATATCCTGAATATAAGCCCCCATTTCGCTCATTGGGATACCGCCTTGCTGCCCGCCTCTCAAGTCACCGTGACAGGCAGAGTTCTGGCAAGGAACACCAGCAGC
The DNA here is from genome assembly GCF_003602705.1 of Bacteroides sp. AM16-13. Lineage (NCBI taxonomy): Bacteria > Pseudomonadati > Bacteroidota > Bacteroidia > Bacteroidales > Bacteroidaceae > Bacteroides > Bacteroides sp. AM16-13. The sequence continues at coordinate 5,417 of NZ_QTLK01000034.1, read as the reverse complement.
CAATACCGGAAGCGGTTCTGCGCCAATATCTTCGCAGAATTGAAAATATTCAAAATATCCCAGTCCCATGCTTTGATGATACCCCCAAAGGTTGCGTTGAGCCTTTCTTGCTTCTAACGGACCGACTGTATTTTTCCATTGATAGATATTCTTCAGACCATCACCATGAGCCACACAGCCACCGGGAAAACGGATGAAACGGGGATGAATGTCAGCTAACACTTGAGCCAGATCCTTGCGGAGTCCGTTCTTGCGTCCTTTAAATGTATGCTGCGGAAACAGGGAAACCATATCCAGATTCAATTCTCCAGCAGATTGGGGAATGATTTCGAGACGAGTATCTGCGGTTACTTTGGCAGTAATCACTGTTTTATACGTTTTCCATTGGCGGGAAGATACAGTCAGAGAAGTCTCTCCACATATATTTCCTTCTCCATCTACCAAACGAACCTGCAATTTGTTTGATTGCCCCTGCGGAACCCTTGCGAATATGGAAAAATCATATTTCTCTCCGACATTCAGCGCGATACCATCAAAGCCTGTATTTTCTAACGCGGCTCCCGGTCGTTCTACATTCAATACGGCATAGTGCGGATTATTGGCATGAATAGGATCGCTAGTGTTAATAGTGAAAGTGGTTTTATCTCCTTTCAGTGTCCAGGAATGAGTACTATTCCAGTTCTTATCCCCTTCCCTGTCTGAAGGGTCATATTCGAAATCACGGTTCTGGATCAGCTCTGCATAGAGTCCTCCGTCTGCCGAATAATTAATATCTTCAAAGAAAGCACCCAACAAGACATCGCTGATGGTCTTGGCACGTTCGGGTTGTACGGTGACCGTTGCTTTTACAGGCTTCAAACCGGCAAAACGTTCTCCATCCTGTACCGGACGTTCTCCATGCAATGAGTTCCGATATTGATTCCAGCCATAATTCTTATTTAATCCATCTACCAAAGTCCACGCTACCCGGTTGATAGTTCCTTTCTGCTCCTCTCCGGCAACTACGGCTTTCACTCTTGTTCCGTTAAAATCGGAAGTAGTACGGGGATATTTCTGGCTGGTCCAGTTTATCAAGTCTTTAGAAGTGGCCTGACCGTATCCATCACGATCATTCAATTTCCAGGTACATATCCATTCGCCAGCGGGCGACTGTTTCAAATAAGGGTCGAGCATTTTCTTCTGTGATCCCCAACGGCTGTAATCACACCGGAGATATCCGTAGTTCCGGCCGACTTCAAACCAGTTTTCCTTATCCATGCTCCAGGCAAAACGAAGCCCGCTACGTCCGTCGTCTCCGGAAGTAGCGAAGGAAAAGAGATAAACCGAATCGGGGGTACTCGTCATTTCTTTGATTGCAGCTAAAGTGACTTGCTGAAACGACAAAAACAAGACAACTAAAAACAGGAATAATTTTCTCATGGTATCTATTGCATTAAGATTATCAATCGCAAAGTTAAGATTTTCATTATTCTAACTGATATATTTCAAGCTATAATTGGTTGTTTTACACTTAAAAATATATAAGAAACAAGTAAACAAGGGTAAAATATACACTTTTTCCAATATCGTATACTATTTTCCTGGATTACACTAGTGAATCCACCTTATCTTAATAACTCAAAAAAAGACGAAAGGGTGAATGTATTTATCTGGAAATGAAGATTACCCGCTTGAAATTCATTGAATTTGTAGATGAGAGGTGCCCAAATTTCCTTTCAACGAAATCATCTTCGCGACAAGAAGCTGTGGCGAGGATGATTTCTAATTTAGATGGGTTTTGGCCTTCCTCCTTTAGATCAGAAACCTTCCGGTTTACCATACGCCTTGAAAAGGCGTTGCAATTCTTTTTGAGTAATCGGAATAACAGTACCGTGGCGGGGATGGAAATCCATACTAACGGCATGGTCAATCACTTTGAAGTGCTCCAAATCAGCACTTTCCGTAAACTGGTATTTGCCTTTCATATACACATCATACATCAAGATATACTTATCCGAGCCAATCAATGGAAAGATGCCCGCACCCTCTACTGCGTCCTTCGTCTGCTGCTTATAGTCATCTGATTCCGTCCACTGTCCGGAGGTCAGAGAGGAAGTAGTAGCCTTCTTTATGCCATTTCCATTCCCTTCCGTTTTATAGAACAGGTGATAAAGCCCGTCTTTATAAATGATGTCGCCGTCAATACATGACTTTTCGTTTTTCGGAAGAAACAGCGGTTTCGGTTCTCCTTCTATATCGGTAAAATCCTTGTTAGCATAAGCATAATAAATGATGTCCGGACCATTGCCATGTTGCATGGACCAATAGATCATGTATTTTCCGGCCTGCTTGTCATAAATTGTTTGTGGCGCCCACACACGTTTTAGGTTTTCCTGATCGGGATATTTCTTCTGGATATTTACGATATTGGAAGTCCAGTGTACAAGGTCTTTCGATTTCAGCAATACCATGGCGCGATTAGAACTCCATCCATTGGCAGATACCATGTCTGTAACTACCATATAAAATGTCTTCCCATCTTCACAACGTAAAATATGAGGATCGCGCACTCCGCCTGTTGAACTAATCACCCGGGAATCAAGTACCGGTTGATTTCCATTCAAAGCTTTATAATTATATCCGTCGAGACTAACAGCCATCCTGACGGCTTCTTCACTCATGCGATTGCCGGTGAAATAAACAAACAGGTAGGCAGATTGTTGGCAATATCCAGTCAACACTCCTACGAAGAGGAGTGCGAAAAGGATTATATTTTTCTTCATATCTATTATCATTTCAATGCTTGTACATCAATAGTTTAGTAATTAAAGTCGGCAGATTTCACATACACCCGATATTCTTTAATCATGCCCGGATATTCTTTTTCGGCACGGGGCAGATAGCGGAAGCCGGTCACTGTTTCCACTTTACTCAAGTCAATCACCAGTTGATGAGGATAAGGGACATTATCCACAGTCATCCAGAAAGTAGATTCCTGCAAGTCGAATATTTTGTCGGCTGTACGGTTGCCGCTACGCGTTTCTTCGCTATCGGCATAACGAATCTTCCAATGTTCACGAGATACCGGTTTGCCATCAGCTCCCAGGACATCGAACTCTGCCACTGCTGCGATGTTGTCATTTGCTTGCGGAGAAAGCGCTTCCAAACAGAAATAACGTCCTTTCGCCGGAGCAGTAAATCGTACTTCCTGCCAACCGTTGCCCGGAGTGAAAGCACCTTCATGTATTACTTTCTCACCTGCCAGTTTCAGTTTTTCTCCATCCTTGCGGTGCGTTTCGGGAGCTTTTTCACGAAGCACATCAAGAATAGGTTTCTTCAAGCCTTTGATAGAAGCCTTGGCAGGACCTTTCAAATCCAATACGAGAATTTCATTCTCTCCTTCTTTGAGCCAGCAACCCGGCATAAAGAGGGTCTGTTGCGGACCGATTTCCCAGAAACGCCCCATTGCATGACCGTTCACCCAAACCATGCCTTTTCCCCATGTGCTCATATCCAGAAATGTATCTCCTACTTTATCCAGTTTAAAAGTGCTCTTGTAGTAAGCAGGCATAGCCGGTAGTATTTTTGTATCGTTATATTTCTTGTCTTTAATAAAAGAATAATCTACCGGGAAGTTGTACACAGTCCAGTTTTTCAATACCTTAGTCTGATTACCCGAAACTAGTTCCACCTTTTCCGTGATACCTTTGCGGTCGTGAATGGATTTGTCAAAGTTGACACGTCCCATTGCTTCCACCAGAATATCCAGTTGCGTACCTTTTTTCAGTGCGGGCAAAGTCGTAGTAAATTCTCCTTTACGACGGTCCAAACGCGCCAGAAGTTTGCCGTCGGCATAGATTTGCGCCCAGTCGTGCACTTCCGTAATCTTCAAAACGGTTCCTGCGAGGGTTGCTTCAGGCAATGTGGTCCGATACAGAATAGTTCCCCATCCCTGATTGAATTGTTCCATCGGTTGAATATCCACTGTTTGTTTGGCTTCCGGCAAATTCGAGAATAGTGGAGCCACTTTATTGAAATGAATTTCGGGAATCTCAATAACAGGCAAAGCAGCGGGGACTTCAGGCAATGATTCACCGGCCGGAAGATAGTTTTTCAATAAATCGCGAAGCAAGAAAAACTTTTCGGTGGTCCATCCGGCTTCACTGATCGGAGCGTCATAATCATACGAACTGCACATAGCGGAATAAGCAGGGTTGTTTGCACCTCCCCAATGACCGAAAGTCGTTCCTCCGTGAGTCATATAGAGACTGAAAGAGATATTCCGGTCGAGCATATCCTTGATGCCCTGTACCATATCTTTTGCAGGACGTGTTTCGTGTTTCCGTCCCCAATGGTCGAACCACCCGCTCCAGAACTCACTACACATCAATGGAGTTTCGGGACGAAGCTCTTTCAGTTTCTTAAACTGCTGGTCGATATTAGCCCCAGTTCCGAAATTCACAGTCCAAATCAAATCGTCGAGTGCATTATTGGTAAAGTTACTGCTCCAGTCACATTGAAACAGAGGCACATCGGTAAAACCGGATTCACGTACCAAATCACGCACGGCAGAAACGTATGGTTTATCGGTTCCGTAAGAGCCATACTCGTTCTCCACCTGAACCATGATAATATTTCCTCCTTTATTCACTTGCAACGGAGCCAGTTGCTTACCGACTTCTTTCATAAAAATGCCTACCCGTTCCATGTAATAAGGATCAAGCGTGCGCAAAGCTACGTCTTTTTTCTTTAACAGCCACCAGGGAAGTCCTCCCATCTCCCATTCCGCACACACATACGGACCGGGACGGACAATGACGTACATTCCATGTTGCTGCGCAAGTTTACAGAAAGCGGCAATATCATTCTGCCCGGAGAAGTCGAACTTTCCTTCTTCCTGTTCGTGGATATTCCAGAAAATATAAATGCAAATCGTATTCATTCCCAATGCTTTGCACATCTCTATGCGATGACTCCAGTAAGCCTGTGGGATACGGGTGTAATGCAATTCAGCCGCCTTCACTACAAATGGTTTTCCATCAAGCAGGAATGTGTTCTTGCCCGCCTCAAATTTGTGGGCAGTGGTTTGCGCCTGTGCACTACTAAAGAGAATAACTGTAAAAAGTACCAGTAAAGCAATAATTTTGTTTTTCATGGTTTATTCAAAAATAGAATTTTAATAGTATACGGCAAAGGTAGGCGATTCACCTAAAAAGGAGGGGATAATTATCATTCAAAAAGGGTTAGAAATAAAGCAAAATAGCGCCAATTGGCGCTATTTTGCTTTATTTCATTTATTCCCGATCGCAGAAATACCTGGCAGAAACATAACCATTAGTCACAAAAGGATTATTCATATCTATTGTTATTGCCCTAAAGATAATAAATAATGCGAATCAGTAGTTGAAATCACTAGCTGATTCAGTTAGTTAAATTGT